>JAKEGK010000067.1 GCA_022627515.1 Gammaproteobacteria bacterium | reverse complement strand
CCGCCACTCGTCGCCAGGGTTGCCCCCGCGTTACCGTTCGACTTGCATGTGTTAGGCATGCCGCCAGCGTTCAATCTGAGCCAGGATCAAACTCTTCAGTTTAATATTTAGTTACCTTTTTTTGTAAAACAAATAATTGTAAAACAAAGGCGGTAACCAATTCCGAAAAGTGATCCAAATTCAGTTATTACTCGGATACTGACTTTGGTCACTCACATGATGCATTGTAGCCAATCCAATCATGCAAGCGCCCACACAAATTACCTGATTTCATTGTTAAAGAGCGGCACCAGCTTTTCAGCCAGCAAAGACGTTCGATTTTGACATACTTTTTCTAACTCGTCAACTGAATGTCTTTAAAATCTTAGCAAGTTCTTCATCTCAGCGGGGCTATAGAAAAAGTGTTTGCCATGCCTCAGCGTCAAAGAGGCGCGATTATACGCGTTACGTTCGCAGCGTCAAGGTTTGAATACGAAGATCTAAACTATTTGATTATTCAATTTAGAAACCGAACTTCCTACTGCTTGAGCGGAGCGCATTATACATAGTTAATTTCTGTAATCAACTTTAAAAAGTAATACTACGAATGGACAAAATGCTTGTTGACCTAAAGCAATTTATACAGCTGGAGATACCAAGAATTTCGAACCAAGCCGACTAACAATTGACTATCAGTTACTCAGTTAAATGATCGTTACTTTGGCGAATTTCCGTTTTCCTACCTGAAACACCGCTGTATAGCCAGCTGAAAGTTCGAGTTTATCGTCTTCTATTCTTTCCCCATCTATTTTTACCGCTCCTTGTTTAATCATGCGCAAAGCCTCTGATGTGCTTTTCGTTAAATTCGCTTGCTTCAATACGTTCGCGATAGGTAACACACCATTTTCGGACGCCAGTTCCACCGCAGGCATTTCATCCGGCATACTGCCTTTTTGAAAGCGCGCTATGAAATTCTCCAGTGCCTGATTAGCCGCGTTTTCACTATGGAAGCGGGCTACTATTTCTTGCGCCAGTTTAAATTTAACATCCCGTGGATTAGCGCCTTGCTGCACTTCCTTTTTATACCTTTCAATTTCATTTAGCGGGCGAAAACTCAGTAACTCATAGTAACGCCACATTAATTCATCGGATATAGACATGATTTTGCCAAATATCTCATCCGGCGATTCATTGACGCCGATATAATTTCCCAAGGATTTTGACATTTTTTTAATGCCATCCAGCCCTTCCAGTAGTGGTGTTGTAATCACTACCTGAGGTGTTTGTCCTTGCTCTTTTTGCAGTTCGCGTCCTACCAACAAATTGAATTTTTGATCGGTTCCACCTAGCTCAACATCGGCTTTTAATTCCACTGAATCCCAACCTTGAATGAGCGGATACAAAAATTCGTGAATCGCAATGGACTGGCCACCCTTAAAACGCTTACTGAAATCGTCCCGTTCCAGCATTCTGGCAACATTGTACTTCGCAGCCAGATGAACCATGTCCGCCGCGTTCTTTTTGTTCATCCAATCAGAATTGTGAACTACTTCTGTTTTTTTACGATCCAGAATCTTAAAAACCTGTTCTTCATACGTTTTTGCGTTTTCGCGCGCCTGCTCAAATGACAAAGGAGGCCGGGTAGTGCTCTTACCCGTAGGATCACCTATCATGGCGGTAAAATCTCCTATTAAGAGTATCGCATGGTGTCCCAAGTCCTGGAATTCCTTTAACTTATTAATCAATACTGTATGACCGAGATGAATGTCCGGGGCAGTGGGATCAAAACCACATTTAACTCTTAAAGGTTGTTTACTGACTAACTTGTCGCGCAACTCATTCTCGAGCAGGATTTCTTCCGTGCCGCGTTTTAATAACTCGATAGTCTTGTCTACATTCATGTGAAAAATCTCAACCACAAAAACAGGAAAGTGGCGATATTATATGAACCACCGTCAAATGGTAACCTTATTGCATAAATCGCCTGACAATAGCGGAAATATACGATCAACAATTATCCAAATTCGGCAGCCTGGGAAGTAAAATTTACTAGCATATTATGGTTGCAAAATGTGATAGACTTCATCGCGCAAAGTGACAAAGCAAGAGCATTATTTATAATGTATTTTGAAATATCTAACGCGCTTTAGAAGTGATTTTGATAAGACATTGTTAGCGGATAATTTTTGCTAGATTTTTACCTACGTAGCTGCGTATACTGAGTCCTCTTTGAACATGATGTGTTCAATGTTATACGTAGTAGACTTTCTGTGAGTAGACATATGGCGCATAGTCCTGTTATCCAACAAAATTTCAAATCACCGGGACCTAATCCTCGCAAACGTGTTCCATATGCACATTGGGCTATTTTGTTCGCGAGCGTTGCTTTATTTGGGGTCATCTTCTTTTTAATTTCTGATATCGCGGTTGCAACACGCGCAAATTCTTTGGTAACTCAAAATAAACCCGCCAGTTTCCAGCAAGTATCCTTGCACGACAAAATCAATTTACCACTCGAGATACCTTCGTATGACGAAACAGCAGTTGATAACTCTTTTGAGATACCTGAAGTCAACTGGAAAAGCGTGAAAGTATTAAAAGGCGATACATTGGCAACCGTCTTTTCCAAGCTACAACTCAATCCCAAGGAACTCCATAAAATAGTCCGCCTGGGAAATTCCACGGCAAAATTAAAACGATTGATCCCGGGTGAAGAATTAAAATTCCTCATCGTCGATAACGAACTGCGGGAACTTATCTACATCATCAATAACGAGCAATCACTACATGTTATAAAAAGTGGCGATTCCTATACTGCATCCGACGTCCAGCTTGAATTAAATAAACGTATTGCATATGCCGCCGGCAAAATTGAAAGTTCGTTATTTATAGCTGCTCAGGAAGCCGGAATCCCTGGCAGTATGACTATGGAATTAGCTAATATTTTCGGCTGGGATATCGACTTCGTGCTGGATGTGAAGACAGGTGACCGTTTCTCGTTAATATACGAAGAATACTTTCTTGACGGCAAAAAAGTCCGCAATGGTGACATACTTGCCGCCGAGTTTGTGAATAAAGGTAACGTTTACCGAGCCGTGCGTTATGTCGATAGCAATGGCCGCGCGGAATACTATACGCCGGAAGGTAAAAGCATGCGTAAACGGTTTTTAAGAACACCGGTAGACTTTACACGCATCAGTTCCAAGTTCGGAGAGCGTTTCCATCCTGTGCTCAATCGGATGCGCCAACACAATGGTGTTGATTACGCGGCCCCGGCAGGCACACCGATTAAAGCTGCAGGAGACGGTAAAATCACTTTTGTTGGTAAAAAGGGTGGTTACGGTAATACTGTCATGATCCAGCACGCGGGCCGCTATAGCACTGTTTACGCTCACATGAAAAACTACAAACGCAATTTACGCAACGGCGACGTGGTGAAGCAAGGCGACATCATTGGCTATGTAGGCAGCAGTGGTTTGGCTACCGGGCCGCATCTACATTATGAATTCCGTATTAACGGTATCCACCGCAATCCACTAACGGTGAACCTGCCAGATGACACGCCTATCACCGCGAAATATCGCACCGATTTCCAATTGAATACCCAGGGTTACCTGACTCTTCTGGACACCTTAGGCCGCACCAGCGTTGCGTTAAGCAGTTCCGCAATGACCGACCGCCGTTTATAGAATATCCAGGCCGGATTTATTCAATCACATAAACATACTACCGTTTATCAAGTGGTACATAGTCGCGCAAAGGTTTTCCCGTATATACTTGCGTTGGCCTAAAGATACGATTATCAGCCAACTGTTCACGCCAATGCGCTAACCATCCTGCGGAACGCGCTATGGCAAAAATCGCGGTAAATTGGTCGGCTGGTATGCCCATCTCCGAATATAAGATACCGGAATAAAAATCAACATTTGCGTAAACACCCTTGTGCGCCAAACGTTCCTCCGCGGCCTTTTCCACTGCGATAGCTGTTTCGAGCAGGGGATTGCTGCCACCTTTTTTTTCCAATAATTCAGTGACCATTTTTTGCAGAATTTTAGCGCGGGGATCCTTGGTTTTATATTCACGATGTCCCATTCCCCAAATCACTTCTTTATTTGCCAATTTTTTATCGACATATTCTTCCGCTTTGGCGGGAGAACCCACTTGCTCCAACATCTCCAGAACACGTTGATTTGCCCCGCCATGCAATGGACCCGACAACGCACTAATTGCAGACGAGATAACACTATACGGGCTAGCGAGGGTAGATCCATTTACCAATACAGAAAAAGTCGAGGCGTTTATGGTATGTTCAGCATGCAAAATCAGGCAAACGTCCATAATTCGGGCCAGAATGGGGTCCGGTTCCTTTTCATTTAACATGTATAAAAAATTTTCCGCATGCGATAGGTCTTTGCGCGGCGGAACTGGATCATCACCGCGGCGAATATGCTCCCACATCGCTACTATGGTGCCCATTCTGGCGATAATTTTGACCGTCATGTTGTGAATATAAAAAAGATCCTCGCAAGCATCACTTCCGGTTAAACATTCATTTCCCGGATAAAACATACCCAGGCATGCAACGGCTGTCTGCAACATTTCCATCGGATGCCCGGTTATAGGCAAAGTTTTCATCAATTCCCGGATGTTATATTTGACCCGGCGGTTTTCTTTTAATTGTTCATCAAAGTTGCGCAATTGGTCACGGGTGGGAAGCTCCCCGTCCAGTAGCAACAACGTGGTCTCTTCGAATGAACTATTGGCCGCGAGCTGCTCTATAGGATATCCGCGATACGACAACAAACCCTTATCACCATCGATATCGGAAATATTTGACTTTGTCGCTGGAACACCGGCCAATCCCGGTAAATACTCACTCATCTTACATCCTCTAATCACTTGGCATTCTTAGTAAGGATAGCAAAAACACAATTGCCCGCGACCTTCTCCAATCCGTAAAGAACAGCCTTATTTCGAATACTAAAAATTTATATTTGATCAATCCGCTGTTCAGAAAAGCAGGCCAATTACTTTGTCATAAAGCCAATGAAGGTAAATATGAATTAAGCTATTTTTTTAATTATTTTAAATCGAAAAAGAAGACCCGCATCCACATGTGGTCGATGCATTCGGGTTGCGTATAACAAATTGAGCGCCTTGCAAATCTTCTCTGTAGTCAAGCTCTGCGCCTGCCAGATATTGGTAACTCATGGGATCAATTAAAAAAGTGACACCGTCTTTTTCGACCGTGGTATCGCCTTCGTTAATATTTTCATCAAAAGTGAAACCGTATTGAAATCCGGAACAACCTCCCCCTGTAACATAAACGCGTAGTTTAAGAGCGTCGTTTCCTTCGTCTTCTATTAAGGTCTTCACTTTACGGGCAGCGTTCGCCGTTACAATGATAGTGTCACTGGTCTCAAGTTCCGCGACCGGGGTATCCATAAAACCTCCAAAACTGATTAATATCTAGTGCAATTATATGCTCTATGTAGTTGCCAAATTAACAATATTCAACTTTGTTTAACTTTTAATTTAGTTTGCAATTGCTTAGTTTATGAGGTAACTTTTTTTATATGAAATATCAATCAGTTACAACCGCTTTGGGCTTTGCCAATGGTATTCACAGGATATTCACTATTGCTCGTTTTGTGATCGCCGGACGTTGCAGGTATCTCCGCTCCGCTATTTTTTTGAGCCGGTTTGGCATCTTTATTGTCGTAATGAATCAGTGAACCATTGACTTCAGCACCGCCCGCCATCTCAATCAGATTATAATATACATTGCCCGTCACACGAGCGTTTGGCGCTAACTCAATGTGTTTGAGCGCATATACGTCTCCGATAACTTCACCGCTCAGCACCATATTATGCACATGAACATTACCTTCTATACGCGCCTTATCACTAGTAGTAACCAGAGAGTCCTCACCTTCCGCTATCACATTACCTTTAACGATCCCATCAATATGCAAACCGCCGCTGAAGTGCACGTCACCGACCATTCTCGTATTTGAACCGATTAATGAATCCAGTTCCGAACTTTTTTTACCTTTCTTGTTACCAAACATAATGGATACCTCTACTTGTATCGTTTCCACCAAAATTAAAATTCAATGTCCTTAATCATTGCTTCAACAATCTCTAAGAAATAATGTCCGTCCAATTAAAAATACGCGATATTGAGTTTTGACTGGAACCTGATGGTTTTATATCGACCAATACACTCGACGGAACAAATCCTTCCGGTAATACCATGTCTCCTTCGATGGTCTGAAAATATTTGAACTGCAAGTTCATATCATCTTTGGCTTTACCCATAATGTCCGAAATATTCAGTTGCTTCGGTTCGCCATTTTGCAACCCGTCGATCAAAATATTCGCCTTGCCGCGTATTATCTGGTTATTTTGTTTGATTTGAGTCAAGACGAGTCTGAAGTGATAGCCTGATACGTCACCTAATTTATTAAGCTTGAAGCTGGTAATATTCAGTCCGGACGCTGTTTGCGCTGGAGAAACAATTCCTCGGTAAAACGCTACCTGTTCCTTCAGTTCCAGCACCTCATCTTGCAAGCGTTTTATGGATCCATTCACATCGTTCTGGGCTTTTTTGTCGATAATTGAAGCCTGTTCCAGAACCGCGTTCCTTTCCCGCAATTTAGAATTTTCCTTTTCAATTTCATAGAGTTGTTGCTGCATATTACTGCGTGAAATTTTTATAGCTTCGTAGTCAAATCCCGAGCTGTTATGACCGTAGTAATACATGCCATATCCCACTCCGACAAACGCAATGACCGTCAAAAGAATGATCATCGCCGTTTTGCGAGGTTGCGGTGATTTGATAATTAACTGCGAAGCCATGTAAAACTGCCGTCCTTTTTTCCAAATCAGAGCCATTGAAACGAACACTTCTTGAATTTCAAGGAGATACCACCCCCGGAGCACCATTATCGATCTATGGCTCTCTAAACGAGGGTGGATTTACAGTAATTACGGCAGTAACGCTGGGTTATTTAGCCCTGTGGACTCATTTAGACCAAACATTATGTTCATATTTTGAACAGCTTGACCTGCGGCACCTTTGACGAGGTTATCGATAACGGACAAAATGACGAGGGTGTCGCCGTTAAGCGGACGGTGTATCGCAATTCTGCAATGATTCGCACCTTTTACGCTGCGGGTGTCGGGATGACTTCCCGGGGGCAACACGTCAACAAATGGTTCATCCTTGTAACGTTGTTCAAATAGAGCCTGAAAAAAATCTGTGTTTTCGCTGCTACTGTTAACGCGGCTTAATCTGGTGTAAATAGTGGCATGAATGCCGCGAATCATGGGCACGAGATGCGGAACGAAGACCAGTCCAATCTCTCTATTTGAAACCGCTTGCAGACCCTGCTTGATTTCCGGCAAGTGCCGATGTCCGGGCACGGCGTATGCCTTGAAACTTTCACTTACCTCGCAGAGCGAAGTGCCAAGGCTCGCTTTGCGCCCGGCGCCACTGACCCCTGACTTGCAATCCGCGATGATGTTCATTGTATCAATGCAATTTGATTCCAGCAAAGGCAATAATCCCAGTTGCACCGATGTGGGATAACAGCCCGGATTGGCAACCAGTTGCGCCGACTTGATCTGTTCGCGATTTACTTCCGGCAAGCCATAAACCGCCGTTGCCAGCAATTCGGGACAAGCATGTTCCTGCTCATACCAGTGTTCCCATACTTCCTGGTTTTTCAGACGGAAATCGGCCGCAAGATCGATAATCCTGATGCCCTGACCAAGAAGCTGCGGAGCGGATTTCATTGCTACGCCGTTGGGTGTCGCGAAATACACCAGGTCGCAATTAGCCAACTCACCGTTTTCCGGATCGGTAAACTTTAACGAAAGATGTTTCCGCAAACTTGGAAACAACTCCGCAATTGGCATCCCCGCTTCAGACCGCGACGTGATTGCGGTTAATCGGACATTAGGGTGATTTACCAATAACCGCAGAAGCTCGACGCCGGTATAACCGGTACCACCCACCACGCCAACTTTTATGATGCTATCAGTCACTCCATGCTCCTAAAATCCAGTTCGATCCATATCCGCTATTTTGTGTTTTCATCCGCGACCGGATGAAAACTACGGCTAATATAATCAATAATACTGTCAATCTCTTCATCTTTCAGCACATGTTTCCAGGCTGACATAGTGGTGCCCGGCAAACCTTCCTGAATCACTTTTTTAAGACGTGAACGAGTCATGGTTCCCATGAAACCGGCATCCGTCAAGTTGCGGGGATGGGAATCCAGAAAACTGCCAATCCAGTTTTTCCCGGTGCCATCCGCCGCGTGACAGAAAGCACAATTACTCTGAAACAAATGTTGACCCCGTTTCTCACTGTGTGAAAGATCCTTGATAACCGGCGCCTGGTCGTGTTTTTTGTAAGGAGAAGCCTGTGACATTGTATCAGCCGCCGCAGGCATGTCATCTCCCCTGTGGGAATATTGGTTACGTGGATAGGACACGGCGCGCAATTCCCAAATGGCGCCTTCATCTTCGACTTTTGCCCGGTCGTGACAGGTAACGCAACTTTCCAGAAACACCCGTTTACCCAGTTGTTGCTCTTCGGTTAACGAGTCCCAGGGTGTATCAATGGCTAATTCACCCATTGCAAAGGGAAACGCCGGCGCATACCGTTCATGGTTGGGCCAGCCGTTCTCAACAGTATGATAACGGGTATTTTCCGCTTTGTTTACCATAAACTCCATGCGCACAAAATCGACTACAGCCTCGATCTCAGCCGACGACAAGGCATGACTGAAACTTTTCATTGCTGTGCCCTGGCGGCCATGCGTCACAGCGTCAATCATCGACTCACGCGACAGGATATCGGGCGGCGTCGTTAAAAAATTCCGCGGTTTCGGATTCAGGTAACTGGCTGCCAGTGTTCTGGCGTTTCCGGAATAGCCATGGCAAAAGTAACAATAAAAGTTGTAAATAGCCCGTCCTGCTTCGTGACCGGCATCTTTAGGGGAAGAAACCTGCGCAATGATATTCGTAGCGTCAGCAAGCACAGCGCTGTGAGGCTGCGCTTGCTGAGAAGATTGGATCAGTTGGCTTTTTTTTTGTCTAGGCTGGCTTGTTGAATTTGCTTGTCTTTATCGCTCACGGCAGACTCTTTTACAACGATAAAAGCGGTAAAAACAAACTCTGCAATGTTTGCGATTTGCTGCTCATCAAGCACCTTACCCCAAGCAGGCATGACAGTCCCCACCTTGCCATTGGTAATGGAATTAAAGATACGCTCCCGATTCAACATGCGGCGTGATGCTTCGCTGGTAAAGTTGCGCGGCCTCGGTGTATTAAAATGCGCCCGCGGTCCATTACCATCACCGTTCACACCATGACAAGTGAAGCAATTGTTCATATAAAATTTACGCCCGTGCTCGATATTCCCCCTCAATCCCTTGGGCATGGGTACACTCATATCAACGCTGGCGACAGGACCAATCGGCGCTGCCGTACCGGGCACACCACCCGGATACGCCCCTTGATGAGGATCCTGTTGATGAGGATTGGCGCGCATGGAAGAACTCTGGGTTGATTCGGGCAGGTTAAATCCAGGCATTTGCGGATGCCCCTGCATGCGAGGTGAAGCAGCCTGCGGCAGGTTCTGATGAGCCGCAATGCCAGGTTGAATTTCGGATTCCACCGCGATGGGCCCGCTCATGAACGCTACCCGGATATAATCCACTACCTGGCTGATTTCACTGGCGGACAACTTGTCTCTGTGAGGCATCATCGCAGTACCGGGCCGGCCATTAGTAACTGAAGCAATCATGCGTTCACGCGTCAGATCTTTACGCGCTTGCGCCGTAGTAAAATCTCTTGGTTGCGGATTCAAGCCACTGCGCGCCCAGACCGCCGTGGCGCCTTTATCACCGTGACATACTGAGCAATGTTTGGAATAAATTTTTTCCTCTTCCACATGTTTAACCAGTTCCCGGCTTTCTTTATCTTCAGGAAAGGTCATGAACTTATCGCGGATGTGATCGACTACCGCTGCAATCTGCGCTTCCGTTAAGCGATCTTTGTGGGCCATCATGCCGGTACCGGGACGGCCATGGGTAACAGAGTGAATCATTCGTTCCCGCGTCAACTCCAGCGCAGCCGCCACTGTAGTAAAGTTACGGGGTGGCGGCCGCAAACTGCTTTGCGCGCGGGTGTTACCGTCGCCGCTGTCTCCATGGCATATGGCGCAATTCTCGGCATAAATCTTTGCTCCATCAGCCGTGCCGTTTAAACCGCCGGTGGTAACCGAAGACGGCTCCCCTACTGGCGGCGCTGCGGACAAATTCGTTGCAAATACGCTTAAACCGCTGATTATTATTAAAAATAACAAATTTCCTGGAAACGGCATTCTGAAAATCCACTAAGATTGAGACAGGACTATAGTTTAATAAAATTTTTGGATATTAAGAACCGTTATATTTTCTTACACATAACAAGAATGTGACAGCAAAATGTAGCTAAGGTTGAAATTTTGGGATACTCTAATTTTTCAACGGGATTTGGAATTATAACTTATTCGATGGGTATATAAAGAAACCTGATCGAAAATATAAGTGAAAGATTATCGTAGATAGTCAATAATATTTCAAAAGGGCGGAAAGTTTTATTACATGAAATTCACAGCACCAAACATCAAACCATGTTTTGGTCTGTTCCTGGTATCTATAGTATTACTGAGTCTGGTTTTTGGATCGCACGCGTTTGCCGTAGCTATCGTCGGCGATCCGGTGCTGGGGGCTGACGATCCGATACTTGGATCGAAACATGATTTTACCGGCTTGAATGATCGGGCTGGCGTAGTAGCTATGCCCGGCGTTGCATTTTCCGATTACGGCTATTCCTGTGTCTACTGTCATATTCCACCTGAAGAAGCGGGAGCGCAGCCTGCGGATTTTGGGGGCATTCAGGATTGGAACCGCTTTGTTCCCGCCGTTGAAAATTATCAACTCTATCCCCAGTCAGGATCACAAACCCTGGATACAAGACCTGGAACACCTAATCCTATCAGCATGCTCTGCTTGTCATGTCACGATGGCACCATGGCCGTAGACATGGTCGTTTTCAAACCCGTCACATTTGATCCCACCCAGGACAATGCAATGCATATGCGTCTCAATGCGAGTGACGATATTGAAAGTTGTGGCAAGTGCCACAACGGACAAGTTGCACATAACATTGAAGTAAAAGTAATCGGCACGGATTTGCGAAACGACCACCCAATATCAATGCAATATGCCGGCCT
Organism: Gammaproteobacteria bacterium; assembly: GCA_022627515.1. Taxonomy (GTDB): domain Bacteria; phylum Pseudomonadota; class Gammaproteobacteria; order SZUA-152; family SZUA-152; genus JAKEGK01. The sequence goes on along the minus strand of JAKEGK010000067.1, from coordinate 24,297 downwards.
CGGTTGGGATGATCCGGATTTTCGTCCACCCGACCATCAAAACGGTTTCGACAATGGTGTAAAGCTTTATGAAGGCAATGTAGAGTGCATGACCTGCCACAATGTCCACGACACTACCAACGAACTTTTGTTGCGTGCAAACGCTGAGGTATTGTGTTTTACCTGCCATACGAAATAATATCTGCAATTATGGATTTGCGTCTCTTAAGCAATCCCACTTCAAATAAAATTAAATAATCAAGTCAAACCAATGCATAAGAAACTTGCTTACTATTTCATCGCTTTATTATTATGCGTCTTTTTTTTCAACGGTTGCTCCTCCCGCGGGCATAAGGATGGCGAGTTCGTACCGCCTGTCTATCCGCCACCGCCAGAAAAACCCCGTTTTATTTACGAACGCACTTTAAGGACCAGTTTCGACGTAAAAGAATCGACATCCATGGAGCGTTTTAAAACGTTTGCCACGGGATCAGTAGGCTCGGGTTATGGATTACAGAAACCTTACGGCGTGGCGGTGTACCAGGGCCGGGTATACGTCAGCGACACAGTGCAGCGTGTGGTGCTGGTATTTGATGCTCCGGGAAAAGATTTCAAAATTATCGGGCAGGAAGGCACCGGTCAACTTATCAAACCAATTGGTATCGCCATCGACAAAAATAATGGCACGCTCTATGTTGCGGATAATACCGCCCGGCGCGTCGTAGTCTTTGACAAAGACGGCAACTACCTGAGGGCAATTGGCGGAGGCGAGTATTTTCAACGGCCATCGGGGATAGCGGTGAGCCCTGACGGGGCACAGATTTATGTCGTCGACACGGGTGGTGTCGATTCTCAGGAACATCATTTGTATATATTTGACGCTTTCTCTGGCGAACATCTGAAGACCGTGGGGGATCGCGGCACAGAACAAGGTCAGTTCAATCTTCCTCTACAGGCAGCGACTGCCCCGGACGGCACAGGTTATGTGGTGGACGGAGGGAACTTTAGAATTCAGGGATTCAACTACGACGGCACCTTCAAGTCTACTTTTGGCGCTATTGGGCGCAGAAGCGGTCAGTTCTCCCGGCCCAAAGGTATAGCAACTGACAAGGAGGGAAACGTTTATGTGGTAGATGCCGCGTTTGGTAATTTCCAGATATTCAATCCTCAAGGACAATTATTATTGTTCGTGGGGGACCGTGGTTTTGATGGCAAGCCCGGTGAATACATGCTGCCAGCAGGTATCGCCGTCGATGAAGATGGCCGTGTATATCTGGTGGACCAATACTTTAAGAAAGTGGATGTTTTCCGGCCAGCCGATTTGGCGGCAGACCAAGGATGGCTAAGTTCTGTTCGTAAGAATAAGAAATAGTCAAAACAGATTAATCTCTTACGTACTTTATAATTGATCCAATTTATTGACACCTTAAGGGATTTTTATTAGATTAACTCAACCTTAAAAACTACAAATGTTTAAAGGTAATTTCGTTATAACAAAAATTGGTTAGTTTCATTTTAGTTGTGCAGCTAGCTACAGAAATTAACGAATGACCAAGGATAACAGCGCGCGCCGCTGTTCATGCCGTAAAAGAAGTGGGTAGAGCAGCAAGAGGGGCACTGCTTCTGAGGGATTAGAAGTCTAGTGGTTCACAAAGTATGAGGGGAGCTTGCGCATGAGGTGTTTAAAATCCAAAGCCTTTAAAGGCGTCTTTGCGATATCTGCAGTATTCTTTTCAATTAGCGCTGCTATAGCAGATGGTTGGAATCCTTTCACTCGAGCCCCCAACCGGGATAGCATTGAATTCACCCGCCACAATTTAACATTATCTTATAACGTGCAGGCCGGTGGCGCGGGTAACGCTATGGATTTGTTCCGGAACCAGTATGTGGAAATCTGTGTGTACTGCCATACACCTCACGGTGCGAACAGCCAGATAGATGCTCCTATATGGAACCGCACAATTAATACCGCTGAATACCAGATTTATGACAAACCTAGAACGTTGAATCGGCCCATCGGGCAACCGGGACCTAACTCCCTCACCTGCCTGACTTGCCATGATGGCACTATCTCCATCGACTCAATCATCAATATGCCTGGCTCAGGTTTTTATAATCGCGCGCAGGAAACCGCAATGAACTCCACATTCCTGGACCAGTGGGGGCAAAGTGGAAGAACCGGACCAGTCGGCCTGCATTACAGGATGGGGCCCACACAGGATGCGGGTTTCTGTACTTTGTGTCATAACACCGACAGTTCCCAAACAGCAATGTCCAGCTTTACGGTGTTTGTGATAGGAACTGATTTGAGAAATGACCACCCCATTGGCATTCAATATCCTGAGGGTCCCTACGGAAAGGAAATAGGCGTTGATTTCTTTGAACCATACAAAGGCTTCAGCAACGCTTCCGGCTCTGATATGTGGTTTCATGATAGAAACGGTAATACCTATCCGGACAAAAATGAACCCCGCATGTACAACACCGGCGAGAATTACGAAGTGGAGTGCGCGTCGTGCCATGATCCACATGGCGTGCCTATCAATGGCCCGGATTCACAGTTTATCCCAAGTTTCTTGCGGGTAAGCAATGGCAACGTCAACACTGGCGAAGGGAATCCCAGCGGGCTGTGCCTGACCTGCCACGTGAAATAGTCAAAACTACATAATTGTTATTAACATAATAAAACGCCACTTTAAAGTGGCGTTTTTTATTGTAAGTGAATATTTTTCATACCTTTATAACGTCACTGCGCAGATTTTCAATTTTACACTTTATCACTCGTGCCGTTACGACTTTAACTTTGCGTTGCACTAACTATAGCCATTTCTTCTTTTGTTTCTTAGCCGAATATAATGGCATGGCGATGACCTTAGTTTTATAGCCACTCCAGCGCTATCCTAAGATAAATTCTTAACCAGCATCATATCAACAATCATCATCTTTCAGCGGCAAACCGGAATCCGTGTCCACTATCGGATTACCCGCTTCATCAGTCCATATCACATTAATAAACATCATCGACCCCATACGATTATAGTGCTTGTCCAGCACCAATTGAATATCAGATTCCTTTAATCCATCGTAGATAAACACATATCCGTCCTTTTCCAATTGCATTTGTTCTTCGGATGGATCCATCAGTTGTTCCAGCTGAAATTCGTACATAAGATCTGTATCTTCACCGTATGACGCGGTTACAGAAGTACATAACGACAAACAGGTAATTATCAGCAACACTCGATATTTAATAATATTCATAACGGTACCTCCGTCGCAACAGCATAATTTCTTTCTGGAAAATCAGTTGTCCGGTGACTCAAAAAGCTCCGGCGTTTGATAAGGGAGACACCGTATAACGGGGATAGGTTTAGTCAGGGAAACAAGTGAAATAAAAAATTACCGCGATGTGAAATAGCTTTGAATTAGATTATAAATGACGTGTTTAAGTTGAATAAAGGTACCGGCTTCAGGCAGGTAGTCCGAGCTTGTATCACCAACCTCTATACCGATCAGTTCAATTGTTTGCGGCAAAACATTTAACTGGGTACCCAGCGTCAAGGCTTCTACCACTCCCAAAGTGTGAGTGGAAAATCCGACACTATCGTGCAATAGCTGATTCTTCTCCACTCGAATCACATTACCTCTATCGCCACCCTCAATTGCATCGATCAAGATAGCGCAGTCAGAATCAGCCACATAGTCCAGCAACGTCAGGCCTGGCCGGTCACAGTTCATGAACTTGATTTGATTGTCAGATAGGATTTGCAGCGCGTGATCCTGCTTGAGAAACTCAACCGCGCGCCAGCCAGTCTGATCGGCGCCATAGGGTGAACCAATACCAATAATCGCTACCGGTTTCACGACCGGTCGACTCTGAGTTTCAGGAAATGTGTTGCACACGAAATACATGGATCATAGTTTCGAATTACTGTTTCACATCGCAATCGCAATTCATCATCGCCGTGATCCAGCCCAAAGGACATCAACGAAGTTTGCAGATCCTGCTCGATTCTGGCCTGGTTTTGACTGGTTGGGGGAATAATAGTGGCTTTTACGACATCACCTTTTTCATCCAGTTCATAGCGATGCCACAAAATACCCCGCGGCGCTTCCGTGCATCCATACCCCACTCCGGCTTTAGGGGAAAAGTCCATGCAAGACGCTGCGGGCAGCGTATATTGCTCCATGATACGAATCGACTCGACAAACGCATAGTAAATTTCCACGGCGCGGGCAATCACGCTGTGAAACATGTTATTGCTGGGGAAAGCAATACCTGATTCTGTAATCAGCTGCCGGACACCGGACGGGAGTTTACCAAGGTTCAAATTCAGCCTGGCCAAAGGCCCCACAAGATAAGGCTGACCGTTAAAATGTGAATACAATGCCGTGGAATGTGGTACATGAGTTTCGGTAAAATAATTCTGATATTCATTGATGGCGATATCCAGCCCTGAACTTGATACAATACGCCCTTCATTCATCGGATATTCATGAGGGTGACACAGCGCAACCGAAGTAAACAGTTGCTGGTCATCCGGCAAATTAAATGCGGCTGTCCAGCGCACCAGTTGCTCCGCCATCGGCAGGGCCTGTTTAAATTCTTTTAACAACGTTTTTACTGCGTCAACAGATGGCGCGCTGTAAAATCCGCCCACACACACCCCCACCGGATGCACCGACCTGCCACCCAACAGCCGCAACAGGCGATTCCCCAACGATTGCAGAAGCAAGCCGCGACGCACCTCATCCGGATATTGCTTCGCCATGGCCACTACGTTCTCAAAACCAAAATAATCCGGCGCCGCCAACAAGTGAATGTGCAGCGCATGGCTTTCTATCCATTCACCGCAATACATCAGGCGGCGCATGGTTCGTACCCACGGATTAACATTTACACCAAAAATACTATCAATCGCATGCGCCGCGCTCATTTGATAGGCGACCGGGCAGATCCCGCAAATGCGAGCCACGATATCAATCACATCCGTATATGGACGGCCTTCCAGCAGTTTTTCGAACAAGCGTGGCGGTTCAAAGATCCGCAGATGAAGTTTTTCGATCTTGCCATCCTTGATCGATAATTCCAGCGCGCCTTCACCCTCCACCCGGGCAAGCACGGGAACTTCGATGTTGATTTTTTTTACGGTCGGTCATTTTCGTTTAAAGTTATTTGGATTTCCACTGCGTCCCGGCCGCGCGAAACTCGGGCGCTTCGCTGTTGATAAACAAAAACCTTTTGGCAATCGCTTCCGGCATCAAGCCCAATCCCTGCAACCAGACACCCATTGCCCCGGTATTGCTATTCTCCGCCGGACCGAAACAGGCATAACATCCACGCCCCACCTGCGGACAAATGGCGCCGCAACCGGTGCGGGTCACAGGACCCATACAGGGAATATTTTTACTGACCATCACACACACATGACGCTGGCGTTTGCATTCCATGCAAACCTTATCCAGCTCCACTTTTGGCGTAACACCAAACAACAAGTCATGCACGGCACGTAATACCTGCTTCGCACTGACAGGACAACCCCACAATTCCAGATCCACTTTAACATGCTCACGAATAGGCGTCGAAGTGGCCAGTGACTGAATATATTCCGGCGCGGCATAAACCGAGGCAACCCATTCTTTCGCATTGGCAAAGTTACGCAGCGCCTGCAATCCCCCAGCCGTGGCGCACGCGCCAATCGTAAGCAGATAGCGGCTGTTTTTACGAATCCGCTGGATACGGTTGCAATCGGCCGGCGTGGTGATACTGCCTTCAACAAAAGCAATATCAACTTCAGTTTCTTCATCAATCGGTCCGGCTTCGGTAAAATGGATAATGTCAACCATACCGGCCAAGGTCAGCAAATCTTCACCGGCATTCAGAAACGCCAACTGGCAACCGTCGCAGGAAGCAAATTTATGCACGGCAATTTTCGGTTTCATTACTAAAATCCTTTAACGCCGAACAGGTCTACAATTTCCTTGTAACAAAATACCGGTCCATCGCGGCAAACAAATTTGCCGCCATACTGGCAATGACCACAATGCCCGATACCGCAATGCATGTCACGCTCCATGCTTAACCATATTGCGCTTTCATCGACGCCCTGCGCCAGCATGTATTTCACCACGACGCGCATCATGCCTTCCGGACCGCACATCATGATAATCACGCGGTCTTTGTCAAATTTCAGATCGTCAAATAATCCGGTTACCGGCCCCACATGCCAGGGCCATAACGATTCACCGGCATCCGCCGCCACCAGCACTTCCGTATCCGGTGCTTTCCGCCACTGGTCATAGCGTTCTTTCCAGATGAAATCACTGGAGTGCTTGACGCCCTGCACAATATTGATCAGGCCGAACCGTTCCCGGCGCCGCATCATATAATGGATCACCGATACCACGGGCGCGCAACCCAGGCCGCCGGTAACCACCACCACATCATGCTGTTCCGCGTGAGCCAATGGCCATCCGCGGCCAAAGGGACCGCGCACCCCGATGCGATCACCTTCTTTCAGGGCGGCAAGGCCTCGTGTCACCCGGCCCACGGTGCGAATGGTATGATCCAGCATATGCTCATCCTGCGGATCGGATACAATGGAAATCGGCACTTCTCCCACCCCGTACAAATACAACATGTTGAACTGGCCTGGTTCAAACCGGAAGTCTTTATGTATGACCGGATCGGTAAAACGCAAGCGCAGGGTAAACAACGTCGGTGATTCCTGGATACGTTCAATAATTTTAGCTTCGTATGGGAGGTAGGGATTAGGCATCGATGTTCTCTCCACAGATTGCGGCGGCTTCTTCGGTGATATCGATGCCGACAGGGCACCAGGTAATACAACGCCCGCAGCCGACGCAACCGGAGCGGCCATACTGATCGTGCCAGCTTCCCAGTTTATGCGTTAGCCATTGCCGGTAACGTTGCGCCGTTGTCGAGCGAATCGTGATGCCGTGGATATAACTGTGCCCCTGCGTAAAACAGGAATCCCACTGCCGGAAGTATTCACTGCCGCTTCCATCCAGCGCCGGCTCCTCATCTTCGGCATGACAAAAACAGGTGGGACACACGGACGTGCAATTACCACACGCCAGACATCGTTTGGCAACCTCTTCCCAGCGCGGATGCTCTAGATTATTAAACAAGGCCTGCTTCAAATTACGCGACGGCAAACGCCGCGTTTGACGCCGGGCCGCGTGCTGGATTTCCTCATCCGCCTGTTGCAGTTGTGTTTCCGTTGGCGGACTGGTTGAAAGTTGCTTGATGAGTTCCAATCCCTTGTCACTAAGACCATGCGCCAGAAAACCATCATCCAGCTCCGATAACACTATGTCATAGCCGTAACTGGCGCGGGGACCATCACCGGTCGAGGCGCAAAAGCAGGTATCCGCGGCATGCGTGCAATTGACGGCAACAAGAAATAACTTCTGCCGGCGCGCCAGATAGTAAGGATCCTTTTTCTCTTCCTGCAGAAAATGCTTGTCTTGGATGTATAATGCCGCCAGATCGCAAGCCCGCACACCGATAATAGCAACCGGTCCGGGCGCAGGCTTCAAATCCGTGAACCGGAGTTGGCCGGTGTTGTCTTTTTCGCAGCGCCAAAGACTTTCCCTGGGCGCAAAAACATAAGGCTTGATAGCCTGTGGACCATTCGCCCAGGAAAAATAGCGCTGGCTATTGTTTTCCGATAAAACGTAGCGGCCCGGGGACTGATGCTCGGATATACCACGTGGAAGTTGCGTACAATCGGCGAGGCTGTCATACACAATCGCGCCATCCCGCACCTGTGGGCCAATGCATTGGTAACCCCGCGCACGAAGCTCATTAATCAGCGCCTGCAGCTGATCACGCGCCATGTAGTAAAACGAGTGACTCATGTCCCGAATCCTGGATTACACCTAAATGGTGCATGCTGATTACGCTTGAAATTCACCTGCGATGAATATATTGACTCAACGGCCCCTAAAAAGGCTTACATTACAACATAGTGTGATAGTTATTTTTATGCGTCAAATCAATTTGTTAATCAAATTTATTATCGTTGATAAATGTCAATGCAAGCTATATTAGCGTGTGCTTATATATATCTAGAAATAAATGAATTTGTAATATTTGATGTACAACATTTATTAAAATTTCAATGCTAAAGGAGGTGAGAACAATGAGCAAAGTGGCCAAACTGCAACCCGAAAAGGAAAGCAAAGAAATCCGCAAAGCTGAACCCACGCGAGCCTTGACGCCATTCGAAGAAATTGACCGTTATTTCGAAAGTCTGTTTCCTCGTGGGTGGTTAAGACCTTTACGCTGGGAATGGCCTGCGTTAACTGAAGCAGCCGCGCCATTTGGCGGTAAATTGCCGAAAGTTGATGTCATAGATCGTGAAAAAGAAGTATTGGTTCGTGCCGAAGTTCCCGGTGTTGAAAAAGACAAACTGGAAATTTCCGTCAGCGAAGCCAGTATTACGATCAAAGGCATGGCACACCATGAAGCGAAGGAAGAAACAGGCGAATACTATCGTTGCGAAACCACGCATGGTGAATTCGCCCGCACGGTAGCACTTCCAGCTGAAGTGGACAGTGAGCACACCAAAGCCACGTACAAAGACGGGGTTTTGGAAATCACGCTGCCTAAAGTGAAAAAGGCGCATCGTCATACGGTCAAGATCGAATGATCTTCAATAACGACGCAAGGGGAAATGAAAAATGCCGAAAGGAAAGTCTAAAAAGCCGGCGCGGGCTCACAAAGCAACTCTGCGTGAGCTCGCAGAAGCTGAAATAACACCGGAAGAACGCGAAGAAATGATCGCCGAAACGGCTTACTACCGGGCGTTGGCGAGAAGCTTCGAAGGTGACGAGCATCTGCGTGACTGGTTTGAAGCGGAAAAAATTGTAGACGAAATGTTACGTAAGGCTTCGACTAAACAAGCGGACATAACACATTAGCGACGCTGTTCATCCGGGAGTAGTACGTTACCCTGTAGAGCAAAGGATAAATATAGTAGCCGGATTGTTTATAAACAACCTCGCTTAATGTTGTCAAAAACGGTAAACATTTGGTTACCGTTTTTTTTATTGTTTGGATGATTTTCATTTTCCGGCGTGGCAGCGGATGAAGCAACTCATACCGCGCCAAAACCGGTTAATAGCAGCCGCAACGAAAACGCCATTCAACACCAACAAATACCGCTTTAATGGAAATCTCTCCAATTCTGCCAACACCGCTAAAGCAAAACTGCTTTTACTTCGGGCGCAAGGTTCAGGATAATACATGCATGAATCCTGAAACAAATAATAATAAAAATATCCTGCCCGAAAAGGACGCGAAATTATTGCTGATTTTACTGGTGATCGCCTCGTGCCTGCTGGTTATGGGATTGATATTGCCGATGATGACGATCACTAAACTGTTAATGTTCAGCAATTCGTTTTCCGTACTGTCCGCCGTGGTGGAATTACTGGAAAATGGTCATCTGCTGCTGTTTGCAGTCGTTGCAGGATTCAGTATTGTTGTACCCATATTGAAAATCGGCGTGCTGTTCGGACTGTTACTTAACCGGACAGCCAATTCAAGCACAGTGAAAAAACTGCTCCATTTAATGCATGAATACGGGCGATGGGCAATGCTCGATGTCATGGTAGTGGCGGTGCTTATTGTGACGGTAAAATTGGGCGCAATTGCCAGTATTGAAGTGCATTCCGGATTATTTGTGTTTGGTTTGTCCGTTCTGCTTATTATGTTTATTACCCGGCGCGTCGTTAGCCTGACGAACGACCCGAAATCAGAATAATGTAAAAGCGCGCCATCCCGCTTCAATATCGGCGACTTGCATGACAGTCAAAATCTGAATCATAAAAAGCCGTTAATTCTTAAAATATTCACAATGTCGCCGTTTTGATTACAGTATCATTGCAAGACGTCCGCGGGACAACAGCGTTATTCTGGCAGCGCGTTATTATCAATTTGGTTAACAACTTAGTTACAGGAAACCACCCATGAAAAAAGCACTCCTGGGTCTTGTCATCTTACTGATTGTTGTAATTGCAGGAGGCTTATATTATGTATTCACTAATCTCGATACTATTGCCGAAACGGCGATAGAAAAATACGGCAGCGAAGCCACCAGAACTGCCGTACAGGTTGAGAATGTAAAAATCAGCCTTGCGGAAGGTTCGGCCACTATCAACGGCTTAAGCGTTGCCAATCCTGAAGGATTTTCCCTGCCCACCGCCTTTTCGCTGGGCGAAATTACGACAGATATCAATCTTGATAAAACCACCGGGGATCTCATCGTCATTGATTTGATAAATATCGCGGCGCCGGAGGTATTTTACGAAATTAACGCGGAACGCAAGGGCAGTCTGAATGTGCTCAAGGATAACCTGGACAGCGGTACTACCGGGACCTCCCCTGCTTCAACAACCACCGAAAGTTCTGTAGGTTCCACGATGACTCTCGATATTACGCGTTTCGTGATACAAGATGCCGGACTGCACGCCAAGGTCGTGCCACTGAATAACAAAACCTACGATCTTAAACTCCCGGCACTGCCATTGAACAACCTGAAGGGCACTCCGGAGCAGATTTCCAGACAGATACTGGGCCAGCTAATTGAACATGCCAAAAAGGAGATTAAGAAGCAGGGTCTGGACAAGGAGCTTGCAGTGATCAAGGCGGAAGTGCAAAAAAGAGTTGATGCGGAAAAAGCCCGGTTGCAGGAAAAAGCCGACCTTAAACTAAAAGCGGAAGAAGAAAAAGTGCAAGATCAGCTTAAAAAGCTGCTGGGTAATTGAAACCATACTGCAATTAAACGTGCGAGCATGGATTCCCGATTCAGAATCCTCTGTTACTAAATGTCACCAGAACCGGTTTCTGATTCTCACCAATACCGCCGCGGCAAATACGATTGTCGCCAGCAAAAGGCCCAGCCAAATGCCGGCGCCATCCAGTCCAAGCTGGAATGCCAGAACCAAGGCTCCCATAAAACCCAATCCCCAGTAGCTGGTGAGTGAAAATACCATTGGCATCTGAGTATCCTTAAATCCCCGCAACGCACCCGCTGTGATAGTGCCCAGACTCACACTGGGCTGCATAAACGCCAACAAGGTTAAAAACATCGAGGCTTCAGCGGCAACTACACCGGTTATTTGCTGCGGATCCAATACCAGTTCTGGCAAACTGTTTTTCACCGCGATAATTACAATAAATATCGCAACACCGCTTACTAATGCAAGGTTGATGATGGTTTGCAGGGTGCTGCGTATCGCACGCGTATCCCCCTGTCCCGAAAGGTAACCAATTCTAACCGTTGCTGCCTGCGCATAACCCAAGGGCAGCGCATAAAAAACACCTGCCGCCCGCAGCGCAATGGTATGCGCCGCCAGTACTTCAGCACCGAAGACGCCCATGGTAACTGTGGAAAAAAGGAATACACCCATTTCACCCACGTGGCATATACCGATCGGCAGCCCAATTTTGACTATTTCCCGGACGTGCGCAAAGTGATTGAAAATGTTTGAAGGGAAATACAGATAACGTCTCAAGCGCGGGTGAACAAGCACATAACAAACCATCGACAAAAACATGAATGTTCCGGTGACGGCGGTTGCGATACCCGCACCCGCAAGACCCAGGTTGGGAAATCCAAGATTGCCGTACAACAACAGATAATTGCCGAAAATGTTTATTGGCAGCGCAAGCGCAGTTACTATCAGGATAATTTGTGTTTTTCCGTGGGCGGACAAAAAATAGTGCATGGTCATCATTGCCAGCATGGGAAATATAGCAATCGCCATCGTACGGCTGTAGGGCGCTGCGGCCGCGGCGATTTCCGGCTGCACTCCAATCAAATGCAGGAAATACGCGCCGTGATATATAGGGATGGCTGCCGGTATGCCTGCTAAAAAGCCCGCTATCATGCCCGACACAGCAATGGATTTTATCGCTCGGAATTGCCGTCTGCCGCGCGCCTCGGCGATCAGAGAAGATATGGCCGCTATCACACCGGCCGCAAGGTAGAAAAATATGGAATAGAAATCGCTGGCCGCCGCGCCGGCGGCCAGTTGCAGAGTGCCCAGCCTGCCGATCATAATAACGTCGGTAATGGAGATACTCATGGTAACCAGCGACACCATGATCAACGGCGTGGCAATTTGCGTCAGTTTACGCAACTCTTCCATTGAGAATGTCAGCCAAAAAGAATGCGTTGGCAAATTCGCTTTCAGTGTCTTCAGCATGGTTTTCTTCGCCAAACCCGCTATAGCGGTAAACATAAACTTCACCCGGTTAGACTTAATTTCAGTCCTGCAAACTACATTGCAACGAGTATAACAACAGGGATCCGTCATCTCTGTTATTCAAATGTTTCAACCATGTAACAATTGAACCGGTAAAATGCAATCACGCTAATCAATAGCGTACCTGTATGAGGCTGGTAAACTAACGCTGTTAATTGTATTCCTTCGCCGCTCCGCCGATACCTGGTTCCGCCACGGCGCAGGGGATGAACTCGTTCCCAGGTGTTGCGCTAACTAAAACCGGGACCCGCACAATTATCGCCCCAAATTCCGGGAAACAGGCCAATACAATGCGCCGGAGTAACTGATCAACCATCGAAAAACAGCCGGTTACACCATGGTACAAGTGTTACAATCAGGTAACTCACTAGATTGATCGGCGGTTTATGTCTGGAGGGAAAACCATGAGCATCGCATTCGCCCGTCAGGACGCTGAAACAATCATTTCAGTGTGTGCCGCGCTGCATACAGCAGTCGTTATTTGTCGCACTGCAAAAACGCCTGGCCTGCACAAAGCAACATGCCTGAAACGTGGCTGCAAAGCAGATGAATTTCTTTTTGTTTAAATTATTTATGTAAACATTCGTGGATTTATGGCAACGATACCGGAAAGCGATTTGAAGAAAATGCAGGCGCCATCTATTCTAATTGCATACTGATCTCAAATAACATCAGGTTTTGGTTTTTTATGAACAACAATTACTCATTGATGATACACGGTGGTGCGGGTACGCTGGATCATGTTAAAGAAGGCAAGGATGCAGTGCGTTATCTGGAAAGTATACGCATTGTCCTGGAGCATGGCCGCTATGTACTGAGCGTGGGCGGGTCGGCGATGGAGGCTGTTGAAGTTTGCGCGGTAATGCTGGAAGACGATCCGTTGTTTAATGCAGGCTGCGGTTCGGTTCTTAATGAAAATGGCAAGGTGGAAATGGATGCCGCCATTATGGACGGCAGCGATTTGTCCGCTGGCGCCGTGGCTGGAATATCCAATATCGCCAATCCCGTCATGCTGGCGCGTCTGGTCCTGGCCAAAACGGAACATGTGATGTTAGTTGGTGAAGGAGCCATGCGCTTTGCTGAACATTGCGGTATGGAGCGGGTGCCGGACAAATACTTTTTAACAAAACAGCGCATTCAACAATACGAAGCAGCTAAACGCAAAGGTCAACAACTGCTGGATCATGATGCTGCCGGCCAGGAACAAAAACTTGGCACCATCGGGGCGGTGGCCCGTGATAAACAGGGAAACCTAGCCGCAGCGACGTCAACCGGCGGCATTATCAATAAAAAATGGGGGCGTGTCGGAGATTCCCCGATAGTTGGCGCCGGCGTGTATGCCGACAACGTGACATGCGCCGTTTCAGCCACCGGCTATGGCGAAGACTTCATGCGCACGGTACTTGCGAAAAGAATATCGGATTTAATTGAACTTAAAAACCTCGACGCCAACCTTGCCGTCAAACAGGGCATAGAGTACCTGCAAAACAGGGTCAAGGGACGCGGCGGAGTTATCTTGATAGACCGTGAAGGACGTTGCGCCAGCGCGTTCACCACTAAAAAAATGATTCATGGCTGGATTGAAAACGGTGGTGAAACAATGCACCGGTTTTAAACGGATTAATTTTGCGGTTTTGGCAAGTACTCGCATTCAAGAAAAATTCTTTTATTACACTGCGCGCATATAGACTTATCGAGGTGTTTATTAACGATGGTACTAAGCGCTTCCTCCTTGCCGTAAAAAATATTTTCTTCGCCAATCGTGTTAATTGCCTCGTCTTTACGCAGTGTCTGGCTGACGCCTTCCTTGACACGATACAGAAATAATCTGCCACCGGTTTCCCGGCGCCGTTCAGCTTCGTTTTCCAGAAATTCCGCACCGGCCAGATCTACGAAATTAATTCCCTGCGCCAGTAACAACAGGTTTTTTTGGCCGGGGTTTTGCTGTTCGAATGTCACCAGCGTTTCCCGCACATGGCTAATGGCGCCAAAAAATAGCGAACCATCGATGCGCACCAGTTTTAGTTGCGGACATTCCGGCAACGTCGCATCCGTATTGAATTTCCGCCGCGGCAGGCGCGGATCCGGCACACGGGCATAAATTTTTGGACGTGATGTACGGTGCAGATATAAAACCAGCGACAAAATCACCCCCAAAAGTATGGCAAATTCCAGCTCAAGAAATAACGTCCCAAAAAATGTGGTGAGTAAAATAGTCGATTCAGTGTGGCTGTGTTTCAGTATCCGTTTAATATGATGAAAGTCGATCAATCCCCACGCAACCAAAAAGAGAATCGCCGCCATGGTGGCATTTGGCAAATACGACGCATACGGCGCCACAAATAACACTATAATCACCAACAAGCCACCCGCAAACACGGCGGCTAGCGGTGTTTTTGCGCCGGCTTCGTAATTCACGCCGCTCCGGTTAAAGGATCCGGTCGCCACATAGCCGGAAAAAAAACTCCCGGCGATATTTGACAATCCCTGCCCCACGAACTCCTGATTGCCGTCAATATGCTGGCCGGATTTGATCGCAAGGGAACGCGCGATGGACACTGCTTCAACCAGCGCAAATAACGTCGCCGCCAGCGTCGCAGGCGCCAGTTCCTTGATCGTAGACAATGTAAAATCCGGGGCGGATAAGGGCGGCAACGACGCAGGTAATGCGCCAACTGTGACGATACCCGTGATATTGTGGCCATAGATCGCGTCCAGGATTATTGCCGCCATGCTGCCAACAATTATAGCGACAATCATATAAGGAATTTTGCGCATGTAACGCCTGATTAACAAACCGGTAACCAGCGTCACAATACCCACAGCCAGGATATAAAAATTCACCTGATCAATGCGGGCCACAATTTCAAGGATAATTTCATAAAAATGTGCGCCACTTGGAACTGAGATACCAAAAAAATGCTTTAACTGGTTAACCGCAATTAGAATCGCCGCACCAGCGGTAAAACCGATGACAACTGAATGGGAAATAAAATTCACCAGTGTCCCCAGCTTCGCCAGACCCATGACAAGCTGGATGATGCCAACCATAAAAGTCAAAGTCAGCGCCAGTCGCACGTACTCTACGGAGCCCGGCTCGGCCAGATTACTTAACGTGGAAAATAGCACGATCGAAGCTGCGGTCGTTGGCCCTGAGACCAGATGCCATGATGAACCCCATAGAGCGGCCACGATTGCAGGCACCATTCCGGCGTATAATCCATACTCCGGCGGCATCCCTGCAATTGCGGCGAATGCCACACCTTGCGGCAAGACCACAAACGCACCGACGATACCCGCTATTAAATCATGACGAACTGATTGCCGGTCAACCTTGTACCACCAGCGGATAAAAGGAAACAGCCGAACCAGCCATAGGGGACAAACGATAGCGCGACTCTGCATTTAATATACTCTGCGGTAATTCAATGGGATTAGTCAACGGTAATGCAAGTGCGTAATGTTATCATAGCAACGGATAGATATCCTGCCGCTATTGACGTGTTATAAAAATATTTACCTTGTTTGCGCCAATGAAAACAATCAAAAAAAAGGCGTTACTTGAACGCCTTTTCTTGCGCACAGCAATGTTTGATATAACCGATGTATCAGTTAAACGCGGGACCGGACTTGCGGCCTAAGGACTTCAAAATTTTGACCATAGGACAAAACCCGGTAAATGCGCTTTGCAGTAAATTTATTCCGGCAAATGCCGTTAGTAACAGCCAGTATGGCGAATGCAGTTGCGATAATAAGACGCTCGCGAGCACCACGGAACCGGCCCACGCCAGCACAATGCGATCAATGTTCATATTTAATAATTCCTCCAAGGTAGGGTCGAATTTTCGATATAATATTAGTAATTGCTTATATTGTAAAGTTTCAACGCCGGATGGAAATTATCTGCATCGATTCTATCTTATTGATATTTATCACTATATTAAATCTATACAGGGATAAACACCTATTACCGTACATTCGCGATGCGGGGTTCCAGAATCCCCAGACCTCTAATCACATGCAGCCAAAACAACCGGTCTGTTATTTCTGACCTGACATACAATTCATCGCGCACCTTCCACTGATTGTATAGTTGCACCAAACCACTGGTTTATTTTTTTATGCTAAGCAGTTTTAGCGGGCCTTCAAGGGCGGCAAATCCGGCATGATAAATCCTTTAGCCTGAACCACCGGAATCAGTGAACGGAATGACTCTATGCTCGAACTGGCACGGTATAAATCGGTATCAACCGCCACCTTCCACAAAACAGCCACACCTGCAACTAGCGTCAATAAGCACTTTCATCGCCGCCCCTGCACTACGCCCGATAAACCGGATGTCAGAAAAGGATTCCGATCGTACGGTGTTACTCATACCATATGTTGGTTTTATCCATTATATGGCTAATTACTAAAACTCAGTGTTTGATTATAGTTAGCACTAACCATAACCGGGCAGGCATCCATTACACATCCTCTTGGCGGTCAGCAAGATGTACAACCTTTTATTGGTTTGTTAAATTGTAATAAAAATAACATTGATGACAGGGAGTTGATTATCATGCGTTTGTTAATAATAAGGAAGCTCTGAACAAGTAGCCAAATGCAAATCGCCCTTCATATAATCCTTATTGTCTACATTGCTGTTACCTATTCATAAGTACGTGAAAAAACACTCTCCTCGTGTGAAGTAATTCATAGGTAATCGTGATCCGGTATGTTTATATCACCGTCACAACGATGTATTGCGTGGTTAAGGTTTATGCGCATGCATACCCAAGCTGGTTGTTGTCAATTTTGTTAAGGAGGATGAATCATGAGAAACAGCGCTTTACTGGACCACTACCCATGGGCCGCAGATCATGAAAACGCGATTCGCACCATTGCAGTATTTATGGCTGTAGATTTTGAAGTTGTGTTAAAACAATTTGACGAGCGTATCCTGGGCAAAGTAGCGAAAGAAAAACTGGCACTGCCCCAAGCCGCGTGACAAATCACTGCGTGATTATCCATGCGGTAAATCGTCATATTCATTGGCGCAAACAGGGACCGGGTATATCGGCTCTCAGCATAACATCATAACCGCCTGATACCCGGCCCCAAACCACCTCCCTCCTGTTTGCTGTCAATCCCTGCAGCGATCCCTAAGATGGCATCCATTATAATGATACCGGTTTAATTTCAGCTTCAGTCATGCGCCATATAGCAGTTTGTCGAGTTGCCTGCTTTTATCCATTTCTATCAAATCTTCATAGCCACCCACGTGATATCCATTGATAAAAATTTGCGGCACTGTTGCCCTCTGACTGCGCTGTTCCATTTCCGACCAGATGACTTTATCGGCATCGGCATGAAACTCCAGATATTCAACACTTCGATCTTTAAAAAATTGCCGCGTCAGTCTGCAATAAGGGCAAACCGCGGTGCAGTATAATTCAACGATCGCCTGTTGAACCCGCAACGGTTCATCTTTGATACGTTGCGCTTGCCCCATTACCGCCCTCCCGCACCGTTACTTTCACTATTTCCCATTAACATCTTGTCATTGACTTCGGTGTTAGTGATCATATCGATTGCTTTCTTTAGAAGCCGGCCCGAGGAGACACAGGCCGGCCGGTAGCATTTCATCTCTGCTTCATTGCGCTGTACACAATACGCGATACGTTTTTTAATTGTCCGGCGCGCCCTCCAGTATCCAGCGTAATATTAAATTGTACTTATCACTGGCTTTGGTCTCGAATCCTGGAATGGTGCCGCCGTTATGGTGGTTACCAGATGGTTTCGTGAGAATAAGGCTATTGACAGGATCATCAAGATTAACAAAGTTGATGACATTGTCATAGAGTGTTCCCAGGTTATTAAACCGCGGGTTATCAAATCCAAGGTGGCACACCGCGCACTGTTCAAACACGGGCGAAACATCACTGACAAAGGATACCGGTCGCACGGCAGGCGACACGCGGATTATCACTTCGCCAGGCGGACTGGGTGGTGTTTCCGCGATTCCATCATTAACGACTAACTGCGCTACATAATCGCCCGGCACATCGGCGACAAAGAACGCGTTCGCCTGATTGACGTTTTGAAGGATAGCGGTGCTTTGCGCAGGCCTGGAGACCAGGGTCCAGTTAAACGCGATATTTCCTCCGGTAAACAGGCTGCCATTGCCATTCAGATTTATCCTGCCGATCGCCGCTTCGCGGAATGGGCCGGGGTTGGCGAGGGAGCGGCCTGGCGTCAACAGCTCATCGTCTTCCAGAATCTTGGATGAATTCAGGTAGATCGCCAGTGTTTCAGGAATATTAATGTTATTCCAGAAACGGTCGAAGGTACGCAATGCCAGCGGCATAGTGCCTTCGTCATACACCAGATGCTCAATGCGTGGTTTGTATGAAATGAACTTTGCATAGGTCGAAAAATCGATATCACTCTGCTGCGGACTGCCGCGCATGACATGGCAGGCCCGGCAACTCGGAGCAACCACTTGCAAATACAGTTGCGTTGCATTGGCGGGCGCATCAGGGAAAGACCAGCCTGGCGGGACAAAACCGCCGTTGAACGTATTCGCCGGCAATCCCGAACCGCCATACCAGCCTTCCACCACTTGCCGCTGCGCCGCACCCGGATTGGTGGAAAGTACAGTCCGGTTAAATATCTTGAACTGATTCTCCTGATCCGCGCGGCTTACGCTGGCGGTTGCATCCGCGAAAAGGTAAGTATCCAGATCCCAGGGAATGAAGCCTCCACCGGTTTCACCCGCGTCAGGATAAGCGCCATTTACCAGGGCTTTGGGACGCCCGCCATGGCAGATGTTGCAAAGGCCCGGGACAAACTTGAATCCACGGCCGTCCAGATCCGCTCCCAGGTCGCGGTTACCGTTGCCGTTGAATACATAGAACGTCGTATAGTGCCGCGCATCTGGATCCAGAGGATCCTGCCCCGGGGCCACGGTATATTCCATAGCGACAGTTGCAATAAGGTTGACCTGGTTCAACGCGTCGGCGAGCGTGGCAAAGTTTTCCACGTAAGACGCCACCACGCCGGTAATCGGGTCGGTACGCACAAACATGCGCCGCGCAAAACCAAGGTCGTTGTTATTGATGTATACGGCAAAGGCATCGGCTCCAATGTTAAAACCATTGACATTGCGCCATGCATCCAAGGTTGTACACTGATTCGCCGGATCGATTGCCGCGTAGTAAGCACGCGCGCTGTTGGCGTCTTCGTCAAATAACGGTGATGTCTGATTAAGAAATGCGAGGAACCGGTTGTCATCCCGCAGAACCGGCTGGGTCACCGCGATAAATACGGTCGCCGTTGCTGCACCGCCCCTGCCATCGGAAACAATATAATCAAAGCTGTCATTGCCTTCAAAATTGTCCGGCGGAACATAAGTAAAGGTTCCGTCGCCATTGTACGAGACACTGCCAGCCTGCACACTGGAGATATCAAAT
Organism: Gammaproteobacteria bacterium; assembly: GCA_022627515.1. Taxonomy (GTDB): domain Bacteria; phylum Pseudomonadota; class Gammaproteobacteria; order SZUA-152; family SZUA-152; genus JAKEGK01. The sequence goes on along the minus strand of JAKEGK010000067.1, from coordinate 4,564 downwards.
GAGCTAACCGTCAGGGTATCGCCATTGGTGTCACGGTCATTGATGAGCACACTGCCGGTATTCGCTGTTATATTAACGTAGGTATACACCGCATCGCTGACAGCCACCGGCTGCGCGTTAACATCCACTTCGACTTGCGCTGTGGCTGTTCCAACGCCATCGGTGACAGTGTAAATAAAACGGTCTATGCCTGTGAAGTCTGTGGGGGGTGTATAAGTAACGCTGTTACCAGCGCCCAACAAGACTCTGCCGCCGTTTTGGGACAGTGTATCTGTTGAAACGATAGTCAACACGTTGGCTGATGAACTGGTATCGTTGGCCAGCAAGGTGGTAATAACCAGGGGCGTGTTCTGGTTGGCTTTTACGGAATCATTGGTGGCTACCGGGCCGTTATTGAGTATCACGTTAATCGTAACTACTGCATCATCGGAACCACCGCGGCCATCCGTGATAGTGTAGGTAAAACTATCAGCACCTGAAATACCAAAAGGCGGCGTATAAGTGAAAGTACCGTTAAGATTGTTAACAATGCTGCCGCCGCGGCTGGACAAAGCACTGTAACTTGCAATTCCCAGAGTATCATTATCCACGTCACTGTCATTGAGGAGCACGTTGCCCGTTGTGACAGGCACATTGGATAGCGTGTTGTAAAGATCATTTACTGCAATCGGTGGCCGGTTGTTACCATTGTTATTACCCGCAGCGGCCATTAAATCAATCCACTCGACTATGGCGCTCTGCATACGCGCGGCGTTGTCTGCGCAATTTGAGCAGCAGTTATGCTCCAGTTCGGATAGATAAGTCACCAGTTCCGAATCAGCCGGGCTGTTAAAATTCACCAGCGCGCGGGTCAAGGTAATTTCGTGGGCCGTCTCAGCGTCAGTATTGGCAAAACCCGAAAAAGCGGTAGTGACGCCATCATGGCAGGTTCCGCACCATTGCACGACTACCGGATGCAGGCTTTGCGCAAACGCACTGACGCTATCCTGCGGAGATACCACGGTCCCGCCGCCTCCGCCGCCGGTATTGGCGAGCAAATCATTCCAGCGCCCAATCGCATTGGCTATGGTATTCGCATCCTCGCTGCATGATGTCCAGCAGAAATGCTTGTCATCCACAAGCCGTTCCACAAAGCGGGAAAGTTGGGGATTTTCCCGGTTTACCAGGTCACGATTGATAACTACGGCATGCGCTAAAACAACCTGGCTATGCGCAAAATTCGCAAGCTCAATTTCAACGGCGCTATTGTTGCTATGACAACCCGCGCAATTATTCTCAAGAATCGGATACAATGTAGTGGAAAATGCCTGTTGATCGGCATTTAGCGCTGTATTATCGTTCCCATTATCATTACTACCGCCTCCTCCCTCACCGCCACCGGAACATGCTGCAAAAAGCAATACCGCGAGCGCAAGGAGTACCAGCCGGTACCTTTAGCACGCTTCCATATTTCTTCTCCCAAACGACTTTCATTGTTTTGACATCCACATATACGTAAAGCATATGACGCCCAAGTTATCCGGGTCTGCGAAGACTCCGCTTCTTTATCAAACCCGGCATTACTGCAATGTCCATTAATCCCGCCTTTCATTGCAGAGACAGCAGCAGTGGAGAATCCTCGATTCCTGATGACACATCCATGCTGCGTTTGGAAACTGGCGGCATATCCGCGCAACATCCGGTTTCCAGACTCGTTACAGTTTTATTTCCAATGCCTAACTGTGATGGTCAATAATTTATATGCCGTATGCAGTTCTCCTTTGATTCTGGAAATAAAAATATTACGTAACTTATCTGCAACTACTTCTTCGTCTATTGTTTATAACAAGATTTTTGTCCCGATGTTTTAGGTGAGAACTCACTGGAATTGCCACTGGTTTTACCAGGTCGTACTGGTGCAGTCTGCGTGCAAAGCTGCGGCAATTGTGAGTTTGGCAAGTGAGCAACAATCGTTGCGGGTTGGTGAAATCTAATTTGAGAAAGGAAAGTATGAAGAAAAAACCAGAACAGCTTTTTGCTTGCCCATGCGCCCTGCTTTTCAGAAACACATATTGCATGCGCTTCATACTACACTCCCTTTGACAACACGTTACAACTAGTTAGTAGTGTGGCGTCAACTGTATGTACGTAACGCTCGTAAGTAGCGCCACTTAGGTAAGAGCATAGTCTTGATTTGCGGGCATGTCTATACGTAGTCTATGTATATCAAGAAATGTAATATCAACCGGGCAACATAACGGGAAAATCTTGATGAGTCTTGTTCAACGGTTTGTCAAACGGTGAAAGCTATAATGTTTGATATGAATTGCCCCTTATTCAACTGGTTACATATTCTGTCCCCCATCCATCATATTCCACACCGTGGATTTTCGCCAATTGCGTGAATTCCTTCCGCAAACCTTGCAAAGCCGCAAGCTCTGGTTTCATCGGCTTTATGGCCCGAATGATATACCTCGGATCATCTTCGGTTTCAGTGACATGAACTTCATATTGGCGCCTCCGCAAATCTGTGGCGGCGTTGTCTATGGATGTTTTTATATTGCCGAAAAACCAGAATTCAATTTTGTGCGTTTGTGTTAAATCATAGCCGGCGTCTTCCAGCCGTTTCAGCACGTGGCCATCCAGGGTGCGGGATTGCTGCTTTTTAGCCGCGTAGCGATAACCGACTATCGCAACGATAATTGCAATTACCAGTCCAATCGGATCAATCATGACGTTTTTGCCAGCTGGCAGTTTAACTTTATTTCAATCATGCGATTCCGCCTCCGGGTGCATCGTGATTCATTCCGGCGCCGGTTCAAAATACAACAGGGTAACGAAACCATCACTTGCCGCAACAATCATTTCTGTATTCGTTTTATGGACTACCGAACCGGCTGCAAAGTTATGTTGCTCTTTCCAGGCGCTCAGCCCGTACACTACCCAATTCCGGTGATCAAAGAATCCAAAACATCCGAACTTTCCGAACGCGCGGCAGATCCGGTCCAGTTCTTCCACGCCATTTTGCCACATCAATGTGCGGTGTTGCCTGGCAGGCATACCCCAATCGACAACGTCACCTGCTTGCGGCAATGCATTTTCCCAGTAGCGCTCAAAATCACGGATAACTGTGCGCAATAGCCGGGTTGCTAACAGCTGAGCCTTGGCGGAAAGTGATTCGAGCCGCTCGCTGGAATCCAGTGAAAATTGCTGCTGCGCTAATATTTCCCCGGCATCATAAGTTTCTGACAATTTATGAATCGTGACGCCGCTTTGCGCCTGACCAGTTAAAATCGTCCAGGGCAACGGCCAGATACCCCGGCCAACCGGCAATAACGCGGGATGAATATTAACACCTCTAATCGAGCACCCGTTCAGTGCTGGAATTTTATACTTATAGCCTGCGGTAATGATCAACTCACATCCCTCGGCTTCAAGCTCTTTCACGGCGTCGTCATCTATTCGTTCTTCACTCAGAGGAAGATTGTGCTTCTTGCAAATAGCATGCATGTATTGATTGAAATTAAAACGGTTATCGCAGGGAAAGGTAAAGACGCGATAAACATCATACTCACTAGTCAACAGCTCATTCAGGCAAGCATGAAAAAAATCATAGCCGCAATAGGCGATTTTCATTTTATGTTGTTTGAATAACTAGTTCGTTGATTGAAAGGGCGGGATTTCTTGCCAGGGTGTCAATTCGCCCTGGGTAAGTATTAACACTAATTGATGTTTCGAATTAATGTTTTTCATAAGTTCCGACCAGTTCCGCGCTCGCAATAATATGCCCTTGCATGGCCTCTTCGAGTTCTGATTTTCCTGGTCTTCCCAGATTCGGGAGAACCTGATCCAGGGCATAGAGTTTATAGTAATAACGGTGACGTCCAATGGGTGGACAAGGTCCGCCATACCCCGTGCGGCGCCAATCATTTACACCTTGCATGGTGCCTTGTGGTAGCTCGCTGGCATCGATCCCTTGCGGCAGTTCATGAACCTCGGGGGGAATATTGTATAAAACCCAGTGTACCCAGGTCATTTTGGGCGCGGCAGGGTCCGGTGCATCGGGATCATCCACAATGAGCGCCAGACTTTTAGTCCCTGCAGGCACACCTTTCCAGGTCAAAGCGGGCGAGATATCCTCTCCCTGGCAAGTATAGTCACTGGGTATTTCGGAGTTGTGCTGAAAAGCGTTGGTAGTTAATTTCATAGGCATGGCGGACTCCCGGTAATTAACTTTTTAATTATTACTATTACGGCGCTGGACCGCATTGACCGTTATCAACAATCAATTTAAATTGCGAACAACAATCATTGCTGCACCATAAATATTGCTCATAAACTGGATAGACTTCGAGATTTGCAGTTTTTAATGCGCGCTGAAGCTGGTGGAGACATGGGTTTACAAAACACGCTGTGAATACTACAATTCTTGTTTCGAAAAGAATGCTCGACGGCGGCGTCCCAGCCGCCGACGGTTTTGTAAATCCATGTCTCCACCAGCTTTTCCATACCACAGGTGTGGTGGCATAAGAAAGTCTCTGGTGCGCAATATACTTTATGAGACACTAGTGATGTTCACTAGTGT
>JAKEGK010000066.1 GCA_022627515.1 Gammaproteobacteria bacterium | reverse complement strand
CAGGCGGATGCCACCAGTTGCTGGTCCGCTTTCTTTTTGTTTTTTTCCAGTTCAAGCACCTGCCGCGCAACCGTTGACGCCTCTCCCACCCGCTTCAGATCCAGCAATTCTTCCGCCGCTTTGAGCATAACGGTCGCGGTTCGTTTGTCCTTTGGAAAAGACTGGGCAAATTTCAACGCGCTATCGACGATCTCATGCCGCTTGGCAGTGCGTTGATCGCCTTTAAGCGTGCCCAATATTGTCTGATGGGCCAACAGCGCCGCATAACCAGCTTCCGCGCTTTGTTTGTGCGGAGCATAACTATAAGCGGTACGCTCATATTCAGTGGCGGCAGCGAGGTACTCCTTGGTCTCCATTAAATTTTCCGCGAGCAGAAAATTCATCTGTGGCGCTTTTTCATCGGATGGGAACGAAGTGACATATTCACGATACCAATGAGCCGCAACCTTGTAGTCACTGGCTTTCTTGGATTTCTGCGCCTGGGCATGATGATGGCGGGCCAGTTCATCCAGGTTATTCTTGATATAAGGCGAAACTTCTTCCAGCAGTTGCCGGTCATGACGGCTCCAGAAAGGTTTGCTGATGGCGTAACGGGTTACCAGATCTCCTTTGGCAGCGGACAATTTTTGCGGAAATCCGCCTTTTTCATAAATCTTGATGACTTCAACCAGAAACAATGGCGCCTCACGGCTGTTGGGATACACTTCCGCATAATTCGCAAAAACATTAGCCGCGTCTTCTATGCGTTCCTGTCTCAGGTACTGGTTGCCCAGCTCCTTATAAATCAGCGACTCATAATTGCGCGCGCCATACTGTCTGGAAAACTGCTTTAACGTGTTTACGCCGCCTTCAAAGGAATAGGTCAAACCCACCACGCGCATGGTATCGTCGATCAATTCCTTTTCACTGCGTTTGAAATTTTCGTAGTTCCGGCCGGAACTGAAATACAAATCCAGTAATTTGTAAAATGAATAGCGCGATTGTTCCAGGCGGTTTAATTTGAACAACGCCCAACCATGTTTATAGAGAGAGCGTTCATAAAACGGGGAATCGCGGTTAGACAGCACATAACCATAAGCATGTTCCGCGTTTTTAAAATCACTCAGGCTGAAATAAATTTCTCCCCGCCGGAACTGCACTTCTTCCGCATGCTTGTTCTCAGGAAATTCCTTCATCAAACGGGTCAGCACCTTGAGCGACTGCTCCGGCTGGGCGCTCAGATCGTAAGCACGCGCCAGCTGGTAGAGAATTTTTTCATTGTCCTTGCTGTCAGGATACCGCTTCAATAGTTTCTCGTATTGCTGCGCCACACTGGAATAGTCACCCAGCTTGGACGTATCAACAACGGCGGTATCGCTGCCAAGGCGCGCGCGCTGTTCGGCTTCTTTGAGTTCAGCTTCCCGGAATTTCTCATTCTGCTTGTTTTCAAGCTCGATATCCGCCAGGCGTTCCATCGCCACGGCGCGCAACTCCTGATTGTCGGTGGACTTCGCGAATTCCTGATAGCGTTTCTTCGCGTCCACTTTGCTGGCCGTAGGCAACTCCTGCGGATTTACCTTGATTTTGCGGTTTTCCAGCGATTCCAGTGTCGCCATATCCTGGCGGCCGCCTGATGAACAGGCAAACATGGTCATGATAAAACCAGCAATTATAATGCTATGTAAAATTTTCATGTCACTCAGTTGCCGCATGAACTTAACTCTTGTCTTGATAAAACCGGAATCCTTGTCAAACCATTTTTGCAAAGCCATAGCCAATGTCTTTCACACAATTAAGCAACTATTTCTCGGATGCCAAATCCTGCAACCGCGCCAGGGAAAATTGCGCCTGGTCCAGATATTCCGCCAGCCGGTCGCGTAACCATGCCAGCTGATCCACGATAATTTCCTGCACCTGCTGCTGCTGCAGTTCATAAACCTTGTCGATTTGCGACTGCAATCCCCTGATCTGCTTGTTCATGCCGTCGATTTGACGGTTATAACCTTCAAACCCTCTTGGCGCGCGGGTTTTTGCCGTGGTGATAGTCCTTTGTTGTTCTTCGGTCTTCTTGATCTCGCGATCCAGTTGCGTCAAACCTTTTTTCAGTTTCCAGATACGCGCATTGAACGTGGTGCTGATGTCCCATTCAATCAAACCGCGGTATAAATTGTATTTGTATTCCAGATTGCCGTATTCGGTGGCGTCCATTTGACGCCCAACACCCCGCAACTGCTCTTTTATCTTATTGAGACGTTCGAGCAATTTTGCCTCTTTTTCCGAGGCCACCGCATTCAGGTCATGCTGCTGCACGATACGCTTGTATTCCTCTTCATAAAGATTTTTTTCGTCCTTGAACGCCGCAATTTTATAAACTCCCTGTTCCGGCATCAGTTGCGGCAAGCGTTCTTCATAAGCCTGGCGCCGCAGCGCCAGCATATCCTCATAGGCCGGGAGCGCCGCGCTCCAGTATTCGAGGTTGCTTCGCATCAAACGCAAATCACGCAGGGTTTTGATCGCTTCATTAAAGCGGTGGCTGGAAACAATGCTGGTAATAAAACGGAATTCCGGCACATCTCTTAACAAGCCTTCTTCCGTCAATTGTCCGCGCTCATCACCCAGCGCTTGTGACACCAGGAAGTTCATCAGCTTCCCGGTTTGCACTTCCTGTATCGCCATATCGAGGCGCGTCACTTCATCCTTGAACAATTGAATGGCTTCCAGGTATGACTGCATGGCCTGGGGATAGGCTTTAAGTTGTTCCAGCGCATAACCCACCGCAAGCAGGGATTCATAGACTGCGGAATCGGTTTTTTTCCGGGAGCGCAGTTCCAGCCAGGAAGACAGCGCCGTCTCGTAATCTTTCTTCATGGCGTGCGACCAGCCAAAACCCAGCAAGGCTTTGTTGGAGAATGGGCCCTTCAAGCGTACTTTCTGGAAGAACGCGCGCGCCTTGTTGGTTTCTTCCTGCCCCAGCAACGCATACCCCAGGGCAAGATTGGCTTTATCCTTCAAAGCCAGCAATTCAGGATCACCACTTTCCAGGCGGCCCACCTCGGCCAGGTATTCCGCGCCTTCTATTTCCCGGCCCCCGCGGAACAACGCGATACCCAGATTGTATTCCGCAAATTTTGCGTCAACGGAACCACCCGGCAGTTTTTTCAGAATTGCGGCCGCCTGATCATACTCCTTCTTTTGCATCAACATATTCGCCAGCAGCAACTGGCTTTCGTTATACAGATGTTTATCGAGTGAGCCGCGGATTTGTTCGAACGCCCGGATAGCGTCATCACGCAAACCTTTTTGATAACGCAACTTGCCGATGGAATACCAGATTTGATCGCGCAACTGGGGAGGCGCTTTTTCATCAATCAGGTTGCTGAAGAGGTTTTCCGCGTCCAGGTGCAAACCGTATTGTAAATAGATACCACCCAGCAGGATGTTCGCGTCTTCGGGCTGTTTGGGCAGGCGGCCCAGCTCTTTGGCGGCCATCAGCACCTTGGCGGCTTCGAGATAGTTTTCCAGGTAAAAGTTATAAAGCGCAACGCCGTAATCCAGATCGAGTACGGTCTTTTTGTCATCCAGTTTGCCGGCTGCGTTACCCGCGGCAAAAGGAATAACCGCCGCCGCTAACAACACACCCGCCGCGAGAATTTTTTTTGAACGATGGTTACCAATCACTACAAACACGACTGCCTTGACCCCCGATGCCTATTTCCTTTGTACTACTCCCATTCCTTGACGACAAATTCAGGCTGGAGTTTTTGAGAAACGTCAGTGATTTTCAATTCAATATATTTGGTGCCGGAACCCTTTTCGAACACATGGGTGGTAGCCCGCTTATAATCGCGGCCATTGGGTCCGGGACCATTGAAGACGGCAACGATTTCACGCTTCCCTTTTTTGACGTTACCAATATAGAGACGTTGCACGCCACCTCGCGACAGGGCTTCCCGCTCCTGATTGGTGTAGAGATAGTTGGCGACAACCTTGTCGTCTATTTTAAGTTGTACCGAGTCTAACTTAAAGTAATTCCCCACATCCGTGGACAGAAATACCGCAACCTGGGTGCTGGTGGGAAATAACAACTCCTCTTCCAGTATAAACAGGTCGCGATTGAGTTTCATGACTTCCTTTTTCAGCGTCTGAATCTTGTCATCCAGATTGGCTGGGTTATTGTCCTCCGCCTGCGCCAAAGGAATCAGCAACAAAAATGTGATTACTGCAACTAATTTTTTCATCATGGTTCACTGCCTTTGTTCATGGTTTTTCACTAATCAAACAATTTAGAGCATTGTTTTTATTCTATTAATACCAAACGGAGAAATAGAGCTCAAAGACGTCGGCGCTATAGGCAAACGGCCTGCCCTCCGTATTCGTTGTGCCTACAAGGCCCTCATAGTCACTGAAATTATCGTAATCAAAGTCCATCCGCTCATAGCCAAAACTAACACTGCCTTTGTCCAATTTCCACCAACCCGTTTTCAATAATTCGTAGCTCACCCCGATTCCAAAGCCCTGACTGGTGAATTGGCTTAATTCCTTGTCCCGAGCCTGGTAGACTTGCGCGCCACCCTGAGGAAGCAGGTCATAATAGAAGGATGCCTGATCCTGTTGATAAACCCGGTAGTGGAAATCAAACATCCAGTGTTCCCGGAACGGCTGGGTATAGCCGATCATGTAGGTATGCGCCTTGATATCCCAGCTGTCCTCGTAATATTTATATTCAAATTTCAGCGCCGCCCGGTACGGCAGAAAATAATTGGCGCGAACCGCAAAGGCGTCGCTCGTCCTGGTATCGGGGTAATTTTCCGGCGTGCCACTAACAACACCCAGATCACTGATTATTAACGCGGACCGATAGGGATTCTGCGTATAACCTTCATCACTTACCGCCTCAAAAGCCAGATTCATGATCAGACTCCGGGTCAGGATCTGGGTCATGCCCAGGCGGTAGTTTCTGCGCTTTAACTCTTCCGCTCCAAACGTTGGGTCATTGCCAATGTATTCGCCGCCGGGACCGTACTGGTTTTTCCGCACCTCATCATCGCCGTAGGAAAATCCCAGATTCACCGTGGTCAGATCACCGAACATGGTGTGGCTGACGCCAAAGTGATAGGTATCCGAAGAATAGTCATTTTCTTCGCTATTGGTATAACCGACAGCCATGGTCGTGGTATCAAATAATAAATCAGCGCCAAAACTATACTCGGCGCGGTCCTCCGTATACGGGCTAGCGTAAGTGCGCACGTCGATAGAGGCGCTGGACACCGCGTCGGCATAGTAGTTGGCGTACAAGGATGTGTGCTTGCCGAATGCCTTGCGTCCGAGCAGGGACGGTCCATCCACCTTCACCTCGTCACCCTCGTAACGGTGATACAAAATATCAAAACGGTCCTCGGGCAAAATCGCCGCCATCAGTGGCAGACTCAATCCGAATACCGCGTATAAAACCGCAATTGCCCATGCGGGCCAACGCCGAAGATTAATTACAGCCACAGCCGCCGCCCGCGCCTGATTCCGCGCCCCGCGCGCCTTCACGCGCCTGGTGCACATGGTTTTTGTAAGATTCGGCTACCGGGTCCCTGGCAAAACTCATGATGGGATCGGCCATGTTGGCGCGCTCATAGGGTTTCACCCAGGGCTTGATGCCACAGGCGGATATCGTGAACGATCCCGCGATCAATACCAATACCAGCAGCATCCGGATAGTACTCATCATTACTCCGCCATTAATTCCCGTATTTGTTTAAGAAATACATCATCAAAACCGGCCGGAAAACCCTGATGCGAATAACGCAGGTTTCCATCGCGGTCGATAAGATAAGTGCTGGGCATTTCCTGGACTTCGTATTTTTCACTTACCTCATTCGTGGGATCCAGTAACACCGGGAAACTCACCTGCATTTTGCGCAATTCTTTTGTTGCCTTAGCGGGATCTTTTTCAATATTGATACTGAGCAGGGTGAAGCCTTCATCGCGGTAACGAAGGTAAATATCATTCAGCACGGGCATACCCTGTTTACAGGGATCGCACCAGCTGGCCCAGAAACTCAGCATGATCACTTCGCCGCGGTGTTCACTCAGCTTCAGATTGTCACCGCGCAAACTCTTCAACGTGAAGTTCGGCGCTTCGCCTTTTACCAGTTCCGCCTTTGCAATTGGCGCGAACACCACCCATTGCATGACTGTTACTAATAACGCGAGCTGCGCGTTACATAATAATTTTTTGATCGGTACTTTCCTCATCACCACATTCCCAGTTATCTGCCCGTGATTCGCAATGATTATTGCTAAAAGAAAAAAGTAATTCCTAGACTCATTTCAAGATTATGGGTAGTCTGCTCTTCGCCGAGTATATCAAGATCAAATATGTGATCCCGCATATCCACATGAAACGCCATCCAGTCGGTGGCGATAAAGCGGAATCCCGCGCCAAAATTAATGGTGAAATTATCCTGTGCCGCAAAATGCGTGTTGCCTATGCCGGCGATAAAATAAAACGCGGTATAAAAGGCCCAATTTGACGTCATAAATGCCTCGCCCGGCAGAATGTTATACCCCAGAGAGAGGTTGTAATACTGCAGGGTGCGTTCATCGTCGTTGAGAATATCGAAAAACCCCAACCGTTCAACACTGGATTTCTGGGTTTCAGTTTCACCGGCGGCGAGCTGAAAAAAGAAGTCCTCTGTGACATGATAGGAAAATGTGGCGCCGATTACCGAGTTGGTGCCAAAATCTTCGGTACTATACAAACCGCCAAAAAAACCCACTTCAAAATCCTCGGTATCGATTTTTGCGTCAATGATTTCCTTGCGCTCGACTTCAGGTTGAATTAACGGCGCATCAGTCGGCGCCAACGGCGATTGCGGTTGTTCCTGTGCGGCGGCAATCAGCGGCGTTGCCGCCATAGTCAGCAGCACCAGACTCATTCCAATAATCTCTTTACGCAAGCGAATCAGAAAAAGAATGAAAAACCGAACTTCCACTCAACAAATTCTCCGTTGTTATCTTCATTGAGAAATGCAACCACTTCTTTTACTTCAGCCCTGAATACAAACCGCCGTGTCAGATACGCCCTGAATCCCAATCCCGCGCTGGCTGTTGCGTCATCCGTTTCGGCGGATTGCACGAAAGTGCCTTTGGGTTCGTTGCGCAACACGCCACCGCCCAGGGAAATAAACGGTGACACGCGCCAATGCGGGAACGGGCTGGATAAAACATTCGCGCTCAACATCAGACTATTGGTGAACGTGCCGGACGCCTGAGACAACGCGAGTTCCGCGGACAGATTGCGTGACATATTAAGACCTGTATACACCGTCATTAACGCCGCGCCTTCAAAGTCACCCGCCATGGCGCCAAACTCATAATCACGCTGCAGAAAATCTTCCTGTTTAACCTGCGCAAACTCCGTACGTTTACCGGGTAACGCCAGTGTTAATTCCATCTGCTCGATGTAGGCCCATCCTTCCTTGCCATCTTCCGTCCTTACCCGGAACCAGTCAGTGCGGCGCTTGAGGATATCGATCCAGTCATGGCGCTCCACCACGTGAAATACCGGAAATCCGCGGCCCGGACCGGTATGCAACTCAATATACGGCTCGTCTACCTGCAGGCGGATCAGCTCCTCATCTGCCCGTGACGCTTGCGGGTAAAAAAGAGCCGTCGCAAGCAGGCAAAGCAAACAAAAGCGCGGCAGGTAAAAATTGCCAGCGCTGTTTGTAACCCGTTCATATCTGCAATAATTACGTACTGCAAGCCTCAATTGATTCTCTCGCATCGTGATGTTTGACGCATCCTACCGGAAGTACCGCGACAGGCACAGAGTTGACGCACAGGTGATGGGAGGTACTGCATTTAAATCCACCAAGCCTTGGTGTTTTTTAACCATTCACGACACGTGCTATTTTCCTAATTGTCCTATCGGCACAAATAAAATCCTGTTAAGTCCTTTGCGCCATGAAATGTAATCCAGGGTCGTTTATGGTTACGCTTTAAACAAATCAAACACGGATTTACGGCGGAATTACGATAAATTCATGTTATCAAATTGTCACTGCAGTGCTGCAAAGTTAGGATCATTGGTGACTTGGCCACCGTTATCGATCCACTCGATAATCAACCGCTTTTCACCATCAGTTAATAACTGCGTGTGATCGACGGTGGGCGTGGTGGTCAAATCACCCAGCCGCATCTGTTCGCCGGTGATCACCTGCACCAGGCGGCTGAAACGCGCGCGCGCCACCCCGCCACTGACCATGCCTGGGCGTGGATCAATAAAGTCCAGCGCGCCAAAATCTGTTTCCCCTGCAACCAGGGTTGGATCATTTCGATCAATAGCTAAATCGGTAACGGGATCCCGCACCACGATAAACCGCGTGCCACCATTAGGAGCTACTTCCATCCTGGGACGTGTAACAAACAGCATTTCATAAGACGCTGGGCGATCCTGAACAGTATTGTTGTCGCGGATAGCCTGCACCGTCATGTGATTGGGATTGATATCCAGGCTGCCATCCAGCGCCAGATGTCCCGCGGGCACCACATTCGGATCATCATCGTTGTGACATGCAACACAATTTAAATCCAAAATTGGTTGAATATGTTGTTCGTAAGTAATGTTAATGCGGCATTTGCTAATGGCCCAGTTCCAGTCGGCGTCACACGCACTATCGCTCACTGGACTGAGTGTGCTTAATCCCTCTACGCCGCCATAGCGATACTCAGTTAGCTCATCGGGTGTGACCCAGATATTGTCGTCGACGATATCCCTATCGAGCCCGGCATAGGTGACGCCATTGCCCGCATCCTGGCGCGCGCGTGATTCCGCCATGGTTTCACCGATCAGTGACAGTACATCATCGGTATTGGGAAATTGCGAACCCGGCGCGCCGGGATTAATGCTTTGCTGGCCATCGCGCGGCGAATGACAGCCGTTGCATTCCCTGGTTTCTCCCGCCATCAGTTGCAGCCAGGTGGTTTGCGGCATAAGTGACCGCCCCTTGGCATCCAGCACCTCAATGGTAAAGGGAACCTCCGCGGGCACTTCGGCGTATACCGAACCATCGGGTTCCACCGGCGCGTAGCCCAGTATCTCCCGCATCTCGTATCCGCCGGAACGCCCAAAATCATCGCCGTTAATATTATTGTTCTCATCATCAATAGTGGGCACCGCCTTGGTGATACGCACAAACCGCACGACACGCTGGCTGGTGAGTGTCTGCATGGGATCACGCAGTACTGAAATATCTGCAATGGTTCTTGGAATCAGATCGGTGCGGCCCACGTCGCTGAAAACCGCGCCGGTCAGGGGGTCCATATTCACCGTCGTCAGTGGAATCAGGGCGCGCTCAGCAGCGGTCAACGTGAAACTGTCCCGCGGTTCCAGGGGCTTGTCAACCATCGCAACGCTGCCCTGGGTATCGTAGACGCTTTTAATATGGATGACGCCAACACCGCGCGCCGCCAGCGCGGCATCCAGACTTTGATCGGGAATAATCGCCGGCCGGTCCTGATAAGGAATGTTAATAATCGCGACCGGGTCTACTATCGCAATGCCTTCCACCGGATTGACGATGGGCTTTTTCAGGTTTTCGGCCATATCAAACAAATAAACACCGAAAAAAGGATCCGCTTCCTTAAGAGCGGGGTCATCAATATTTTCCTGAACGCAGGGCAAACGAATCAGCTCATCCACATTGGTCAGGCGGCACATGGTCCATGCAACCAGCAGACGGGCGCCGCCGCCTTCTTCCCAGATGGGGTGAGGCGAGTAATAACGCCCGTACTGTGAAAGATCGCCATTACGCGTCACCTGATTGTTGGTTGCAGACACCTGCCCGACCGTGCTTTGTGATGCGCTGGTAAAACGCTTCTGATCAATCTCGATAAAATTTTCCTGGTCAATGACAACCAGTTCACCATCGTTGAAATGGTTGACTTCTTCATCCACCATGTTGGGCAGCAGAGTCCTTGGCCTGTTGTAGGACATGATGCTGGAGATCAATCTGCCGTCCTGCATCTGCTTGACATCATAAAACGCCTGTTCGCTGGTCGCGGGGTCGTGACTGTGCGTGCCATAGAAAACATCCAGCCCGGTGCCATCGGGATTAATCGTGTAAAGACTGAATGCGTCACGCGGACCGGTGCGTTCCCAGCGGGCAAACAGGATCTTGCCGTTTCTCAATACGGTGGGATTGAATTCGTGACTTTGATTAAAGGAAAGTTGTTTAATATTGCCGCCAGTGGCGTCCATGATGTGCAGTACGAGCGCCGGATCGCGCCGTTCTTCATCGAGCGTGGGCGTCGTCGGCAGGCCGGTGATAGCTTGCAGCCCGCGGGAACTGGTCTGGCGGTCGGAAACAAATACAATGCGGCCATCGGGCAAATAATGCGGATCGGCATCATGACCTTTTTGCGCTTCCAGGTCATTCATAACCTTTCTCGGGTTGGCGCCCGGAATAACCGCTTGGGTGATATCAAATTCGTAGATGTTCCAGCGGGGTTGATCTTCGTCGTCATTGATGGCGGTATACATGCCTTCATGAAGGGCAAACACCAGCTTGCTGCCGTCATAAGAGACTTCCAGATCCGACACGTCGCCGGCGGATTTCACGCCGGGAACAGCCGCGGTGATATGGCTGGTAATATTGGTTTCCGGCGCGCTCGGCGATGATAAATCGCGTATATACACATCTCCCGGCGTAATACCGGCTTCAGGATCATTGTTGTCGAGTTCTTCGGGGAACGGCGGAATACTGCGCGGGCCACGCGTGCTGTCCAGCGCGCCTACCGGCCGTTTGATATAGGCTATGGAAAAATCTTCAATGACGGGACTGCCATCTTCGCCGGCGGCATCAAGAATAGGATCTTCCTGGCCACAACCTGCAAGAAAAACGGCTGCCGTGAAAAAAACCGGGATCAACAGAAACCGGACATACGAAAACGAACCACTCATTACCTTCATTTATTTCCCACCTCGGACGCTGTTCCGAGACTCATTTCAACAAGCTCTTTTCGGCGATCTCTGACGAATATTTACCAATATTTATAGTTATCGTTGTCAGAACGGAGATTGCTTGCGAAATCAATCACATTCGGAAAAACAACTTTCCAACATCCCGGATTCTGTGGAATCCAAACAAAGTAATGGCCCGTCTCCATTACTACCCTATTGCGTGCCCATTTGTGCGCTTTGTAAAACACTCCCTGCGCGGTACGTAACTACTTAGAGCATACGCATTTTATTTTTACATTTCAATAAGATATTTTTAATTTTGCGCTTACTGTCACGCCAAAAATGCGGCGCCTGTCGGCAGTGACAATTATCTCCTTGTTCTGTCTTGGTTTTGGCGCGAACACGCGCTATAGTTCCCACTTCAACACAGACGCATTGCTGTGGGAGAGCGCGGCCGCTGAAGATAAACACTGACTGCTATGAACCGGCA
The DNA here is from genome assembly GCA_022627515.1 of Gammaproteobacteria bacterium. Taxonomy (GTDB): domain Bacteria; phylum Pseudomonadota; class Gammaproteobacteria; order SZUA-152; family SZUA-152; genus JAKEGK01. Next base: position 31,438 of record JAKEGK010000066.1, on the reverse strand, counting down.
GGAGAACGCTGACCTGCAAAACGTAATGATAAATTAACCAAGCCCGCCACAAACTGCAAATATTTTATAACTGATTAATTTAACTAATCATTTGCTGGTGGATTTGACAGGTTTCACGCGCAGTTTGAAAGTGTTTGTTCAGCAAAAAGCCGCCGCCGAAGGCGCAACAAGCCCGGAATCGCTCAGGCAAAAGAACCACGGACAATAGTTGACTCTGGAGAGCGATCATTTACCCTCAATGGTAATGTGATCCACCGAAGGGGCAGCGTGTTGGCATCTTAAGCATGTAGCAAACAAGTCTTAAGATCACCGCCACGCTTAACTCTCAGGTTACCGAGGACAGAGGGGCGGTAGAATTCCTTTTTCATGAATCGAATTCTACCGCCCTTTTTTGTTTCATGGCTTTTGTTGCATTGCAGGTTAACGGCTCAAAACGATTACTCAACCAGACGGAGTCACCATGGCACAACGCACTGCCCTTTACGAAAAACACATCGCTGCCGGCGGCAAAATGGTCGACTTCGCCGGCTGGGACATGCCTATTCACTATGGATCTCAAATCGAAGAACACCACACGGTGCGAAATCACGCCGGAGTGTTCGATGTATCCCATATGACGGTCATCGATTTCAAAGGCGAAGCGACACGCGCATTTTTGCAGCGGTTACTGGCCAACGATGTCGGCAAACTAACCATTCCCGGTAAAGCGCTTTATAGCTGCATGCTCAACGAACAAGGCGGCATTATCGATGACCTGATCACCTATTACATGAACGAAACCTGGTACCGCATGGTTGTCAACGCCGCAACCCGTGAAAAAGACCTCGCTTGGATTAATCAGCAAGCGGCGTCTTTTAACATAGAAATTACCGAGCGCGCTGACCTGGCGATGCTGGCCGTCCAGGGTCCGGCCGCGCGCGGCAACGTCCATCAGGTACTAGGCGGCAAAATCGGCGCGGCACATGAACTCGAGCCTTTTTTTGCGGCGCAATGCGAAGACCTCTTTATCGCCCGGACCGGTTACACGGGTGAGGACGGTTATGAAATCATACTTCCGGCCGGTAAGGCGCCGGAGCTGTGGGACAAACTTCTGGAGGCCGGCGTCAAACCCATAGGGCTTGGCGCGCGCGATACGCTGCGTCTCGAAGCCGGAATGAATCTTTATGGGCAGGATATGGACGAAACCACCACACCGCTGGAATCCGGACTTGCATGGACGATTGCCTGGCAACCCGCCGCGCGCCAGTTTATCGGCCGCCCGGCGCTGGAACAACAACACGAAGCCGGTGTGCCACGCAAACTGGTGGGGCTCGTGTTACTGGATCGCGGCGTTTTGCGCAGTCATCAAAAAGTCATCGTTCACAACGGCGGCGAGGGCGAAACCACCAGCGGCAGTTTTTCGCCGACGCTCAACCGCTCCATCGCCTTTGCGCGCGTGCCCGCACAAACAAGCGGCGAATGCGAAGTCGAAATTCGCAACAAGAAATTAAAAGCTAAAATTGTCAAACCACCCTTTGTGCGGTTTGGCAAATCCTGTATTGACTAGCCAAAAATAAAATGTGGAACAACAACGCATGAGGACAATGATATGAGCAACATTCCTGAAGACCTTTATTACACTAAAACCCATGAATGGGTAAAACAGGATGCTGACGGCACTGTGACCGTGGGCATCACCGACCATGCGCAACACCTGCTGGGCGATATGGTGTTCATTGAACTGCCCGACCCGGGTTCGGAATTCAATACCGGCGATGATTGCGCGGTGGTGGAATCCGTAAAAGCCGCATCGGATGTGTATTGTCCGGTATCCGGTGAAATCATTGAAACCAACGTCGCATTGGTTGAAACACCGGAAGTGGTAAACCAGGATCCTTATGGCGATGGCTGGCTGTTTCGACTGAAGCCCAACGATGAAGGTGAAGTGGAAGATCTTCTGGACGCTGAAACTTACCGGGAATTAGCGGAAGAAGAGTCACATTAATCGTCTATCAGTGCAATACGTAATTACTTTATACTGACGGACTTATACCAATAGACTTTTACTATAAGAAAAGCAACATGCCTTTCATACCGCATACCAAAGCAGAAATTCAGGAAATGCTCGGCGCGCTTGGCGTTGACAGCATTGACCAATTGTTTGATGAAATTCCCGCAGCGCTGCGCCACGATAAACTCGACAAGGTGCCAACCCGCATGAGTGAAATGGAAATATCGCGGTTGATGCATGCACGCGCGAACCTCGACCGCAGCGGTTTGTGTTTTCTCGGCGCCGGCGCCTACGAACACCATATTCCCGCGGCGGTCTGGGAGATTGCAACACGCGGGGAATTCTACAGCGCGTACACTCCCTATCAGGCTGAAGCCAGCCAGGGCACATTGCAATTGCTTTATGAATTCCAGTCGATGATGACGCAATTGACCGGCCTGGACGTTTCCAACGCGTCACTGTACGACGGCGGTTCGGCGCTGGCCGAAGCGGTTCTGATGGCGGTGCGCGCCAACCGCAAATCAGAATCCAAACGCATATTGATGCCGCGCACTGTGCATCCCTTGTACCGCAAGGTCGTGCATGCCATTGTCAGAAACCAGGGCATCACCGCCATTGAACTGGACTACGACAGCAAAGGCGGATTCATTAATCCGGATTCATTGCCGGCCAATCCGGGTGAATTTGCCGCGCTTGTCATACCGCAACCAAACTTTTTCGGCATCCTCGAAGAAATCGACGCGTTAACGGATTGGGCTCACCAGCATCATGCATTGGTGATCGCCTGTGTTAATCCAACTTCCCTGGCGCTATTAAAGCCGCCCGGCAGTTGGGGACAGAACGGCGCCGATATCGCCTGCGGCGAAGGCCAGCCGTTAGGCATTCCATTGTCCTCGGGCGGGCCCTATTTTGGTTTCATGTGCTGCAAGCAGGACTATGTCCGGCAAATGCCGGGGCGCATCATCGGCAAAACCACCGACCTCGACGGCAAGCCGGGGTTTACCCTGACACTGCAGGCCCGGGAGCAACACATCCGGCGCTCCAAGGCAACGTCCAATATCTGCACCAACCAGGGCCTGATGACCACAGCCGCCACTATATATATGTCATTGCTCGGTCCCGCTGGACTTGAAACCGTGGCCGCCAACAGCCACGCCAATACCATGCAGCTAAAACAGAAACTGGCCGGCATCAATGGCGTCGAACCGGTGTTTAACCGCCCGGAGTTTCACGAAACCGTAATCAGGCTGAACCGCCCCGCACGGGAAGTTATAAATCAGCTCGCGGAACAAAATATTCTGGCGGGATTCAACCTCGCGGATGATTATCCGGAACTTGGCAATGCGTTGCTCGTGTGCGCAACGGAGACCAAAACCGGCCAGGACATCGATCAGTTTGCGGCTGAACTTGCCAGGGCGCTGGCATAATCGAGCAGCCAACTGGTAACTGACAGTTAACCGCCTGCACAATTTATCATGGCAACTTTCACAATCAAGGGGAAAGCATTCACCACCAATGGCGAGTTACCCGCCGTTGACAGTACAGCACCGGATTTTTCCCTAACCGACAGCCGGTTGAAAGATAAATCACTGGCTGACTTTAAAGGCAAAAAGAAACTGTTGTATATCGTGGTCAGCCTGGATACGGATGTTTGTGAAGCTACCACGCGTAAATTCAGCGAGGCGTTCAAGCAACGTGATGACGCGGTGCTGTTGTTGATTTCCGCCGACTTGCCGTATGCGCAGTCGCGCTATTGCGGCAAGGGAAAAATGGAAAATATCCAGGCGCTCTCCGGCATGCGCAACCGGAATTTCGCCAAAGACTATGGCGTATTGATCCAGGACGGCCCGCTAGCCGGCATCATGGCCAGAGCCGTGGTCGTGCTGGATGAGAATAATAAAGTGCTATACACGCAACTGGTTGAGGAACTAACCAGCGATCCGGATTATGAACAGGCGCTGGCGGCGTTGGCATAAATAACCAAGCGCAAGCATTAACGCATAACAATTTAAATCAAGGGCAATAGAAGCATTATGTTGATATTCGACCAAAGCACGCCGGGATGTGTCAACGCGGCACAGTCGCCGGTTGAACGAAAAGCGGTAACGGCAATTCCCGAAAAATTCCGCCGGAAAGCGCCGCCAAGGCTTCCGGAAGTTTCCGAACTGGAAACCGTGCGCCATTACACGCGTTTATCGCAAAAGAATTTTTCCATCGACACCCATTTTTATCCCTTGGGTTCCTGCACCATGAAATACAATCCGCGCGGCTGTAATACCCTGGCAATGCTGCCGGGTTATCTGCAGCGCCATCCACTTGGGCCGGAACAACTGGGCCAGGGATTTCTGGCCTGCATGTTTGAATTGCAGGAAATCCTCAAGGACGTGACCGGCATGAAAGCCGTGAGTCTTTCACCGATGGCCGGCGCCCAGGGCGAGTTTGCCGGTGTGGCCATGATTCGCGCTTATCATGACGCCAACGGCGATACCGGCCGCACCGAAATCCTGGTGCCTGATGCGGCTCATGGCACCAACCCCGCGACCGCGACCATGTGTGGCTACAAGGTTAAGGAAATCCCCACCAACAGGGAAGGCGATGTCGATCTCGAGGCGTTGAAACAGGTGGTGGGTCCGCAAACCGCCGGCATCATGCTGACCAATCCATCGACCCTGGGAGTATTTGAACGGAAGATAAAAACCATCGCGGAGATTGTGCATGGCGCGGGAGGCTTGCTGTATTACGATGGCGCCAATCTCAATGCGATCCTTGGCAAAGTCAAACCCGGCGATATGGGTTTTGATGTAATCCATATGAATCTGCATAAGACCTTTTCCACGCCTCATGGCGGTGGCGGACCGGGCGCCGGTCCGGTGGGTGTCAATCAGCGCTTGATACCCTTTTTGCCGGTACCCTATGTTGGCTTCGACGGTGAACGCTATCACTGGCTGGCGGAAAAAGACTGTCCGCAAACCATCGGCCGCCTGTCCGCATTTATGGGCAACGCCGGCGTGCTGCTGCGCGCCTATGTTTACGCGCGCCTTATAGGGCGTGAAGGCATGCATCGTATTGCCGAGTACTCCACGCTGAACGCTAACTACCTGATGATCAAACTGGCGCAGGCCGGTTTTGATCTGGCCTTGCCAGGCCGCCGCGCGACCCACGAATTTATTATTACTTTGAAGCGGCAGGCAAAAGAACTCGGTGTTAACGCAATGGATTACGCCAAACGATTGCTCGATTACGGTTTTCATGCGCCCACCACATACTTTCCCTTGATCGTGCCGGAATGCCTGTTAATCGAACCCACTGAAACCGAATCGAAGCAGGTTTTGGATGCGTTTGCCGAGGCGCTGGTTAAAATCAACCAGGAAGCAAAAGAAAATCCCGAACTGCTAAAAGGCGCGCCCTACTCATTGCCGGTCAGACGGCTGGACGATGTCAAAGCCGCGCGGGAACTCGATATCGCCTGGCAACCGGAACATTAACATCGCCGGAAAAATAACAACAAGAGATTAACATACAATGGCAAAACCCGGCGCAACCGGAATCAAGCGCATCATTAACGCAACCGGCTATTCCATACGCGGACTTACCGCTGCGATTAAACATGAATCCGCGTTCCGCCAGGAGCTGGCGCTGGTTGCGGTTTTAACGCCCCTCGCAATTTATCTGGGACAGGATAATATAGAACGATCTATACTTATTGGCAGCCTGCTTCTGGTGCTTATTGTTGAATTATTGAATTCCGCCATCGAGGCGTTGGTGGACCGGGTGGGCCACGAGCATCATGAATTGTCCGGCCAGGCCAAAGACATGGGATCGGCCGCCGTGTTTGTCAGTCTGGCTAATGTTGTCATCATGTGGGGTATTATTATTTTCACGTGATTTTTCCAGTGGCTTTTCACGCGCTGGCGACAATCGGCCAGCGCCGGTTAATCTTCCGGAAAAAGACTGGATTGGAAAGTTGCTTTTCTTGGTGAATTAAACTGAATTAGATAATGAGAAAGGAAACGATATGTCCGCTTTAATTTGTGGCTCTTATGCGTTCGACACCATCATGGTATTTAATGACCATTTCAAAAATCACATCTTGCCTGACAAGGTTCACATACTCAACATCTCATTTCTGGTGCCTGAAATGCGCCGCGAATTCGGCGGTTGCGCCGGCAATATCGCCTACAACCTGAACCTGCTGGGTGGCGAGGGAATCCCGATGGCGACCGTGGGCAGCGACTTCGGCTCGTACGGCGAATGGGTGACGGAATGCGGGATCAACGACAGTCACATTACCATCATCGCGGATTCGTATACCGCACAGGCCTTTATAACCACCGATCTGGATGACAACCAGATCACCGCGTTTCATCCCGGCGCCATGAATTTATCACACACTAACAGCGTGTTTGACGCCAGCAATGTTTCAATCGGGATCGTTTCACCCGATGGCCGCGACGGCATGCTGCAACACGCGGCGGAATTTACCGAGGCCGGCATTCCCTTTATTTTTGATCCCGGCCAGGGCATGCCCATGTTCAGCGGCGATGAACTGGCAACCTTCATCGACCAGGCCGACTGGGCAATACTCAACGACTACGAAGCGCAATTAATGCAGGAAAAAACCGGTGAAACCATTGACCAGCTGGCGCAATCACTGGATGCCCTGATCGTCACCAAGGGCGGCGATGGATCCGTTATTTACACCAAAGATGATTATATTGAAATACCCAGCGCTTCGCCGCGCATGATAGTGGATCCGACCGGTTGCGGCGACGCGTACCGGGCAGGAATTCTTTTTGGCCTGATGAATGACATGGACTGGGAAACCACCGGACGCATTGCATCACTCATGGGCGCGATCAAGATCGAAAAAGCCGGCACGCAAAACCATCACTTTACATTCCGGGATTTTGAGGAGCGTTTCAAGTTCGAATTCAACCGGACCATATAGAACGGCAATTATTGAATCGCCAGCGTTTCTTTAAGCGCCGCTTCACCGGTCAGCGCGGGCCGGCACTGATGCCCGTCACAGATGTACGCCACCAGCTTGCCTTGCGGGACGCGCTGGCCAAGCAAGCCTGGCAATTCCTGTTCCGTACTTGGTATCGCCAGCAGCAACCGCCGGGGCGCGTAAACCGCCGCGCTCTGCGCGCGCCACTCTTTTAATGTGTTGGCATCACCGCGCAGTACGACAGTCTGCGTGGGATACAAATACTCTTCCAGCGCGTCGAGCAGCGTATTGTGAGCATAAGGCGTGCGCACAATACTGTCCCACGCCGCTTTCAAGGTCCGCTCCGCCGCATCCAGATAGCGCTGTTCACCCAGCAAATGTCCCAGCCGTTGCAATACAAACGCCGCGACCCCGTTGCCCGCCGGCAGCGACTCATCCATCAGCACTTTCGGACGCTGAATCAGCGTCTCGTGATCATGGGAGGTAAAGTAAAAACCGCCGGCCTTTCTGTCTTCAAATTTTTCCAGCACCGCATCGGCCAGTGCAATGGCAAAAGCAAGATCCTCCGCGTTCCAGCGCGCCTGCAGCAATTCCAGAATGCCGTCGATAAGAAATACATAGTCATCCAGGTATCCATTCAAATGCGCTTTGCCGTCTTTAAAGGATGCCAGCAGGCGGTCCGGCGTGTATAACGCGCGCTTGATAAAGGCCAGCGCGGATTCCGCTGAGTGCAGAAAATCCATGCGCTGCAGGCGCCGGCCGGCCATTGCCATTCCTTTTATCATCAAACCATTCCATGAGGTCAATACCTTGTCATCCCTGCCTGGCCTGACACGTTCTTCCCGGATGCGGAACATGGCCTGGCGCGCGCTGGCCAGTAACTCAAGGGCATCCTGCAAACTGATATGGCAACGCCTGGCGGTATCTTCCAGTGTCTCATAAACATGCAGGTGCCACTGACCTTCAAAGTTGGCCTGGCGGTTCAGGCCGTAGTGATGCGCAACAACGTTATATTCTTCTTCACTCAATAAAGATTTAACAGCTTCAACATCCCAGACATAAAAGCGTCCCTCTTCACCTTCGCTGTCCGCATCCATTGAAGAATAATAACCACCTTCATCCGACTGCATCTCGCGCATGACCCATTCCGCGGTTTCGGATGCGACGCGCTTGAAAAACGCTTCCCCCGTGATGGCCCAGGCGTCAGTGTACAAACAGAGTAAAGGACCGTTGTCATACAGCATTTTTTCAAAATGCGGAATCATCCACTCCTGATCCACTGAATAGCGGCAAAAGCCGCCGCCTAATTGATCATTGATACCGCCCATGCCCATTGCCTTGAGCGTGGTGACAGCCATATCCAAAGCGGTCTTGTCCGGTTTTTTATCCTGGCTGGTTGCGGACCAATGGCGGAACAGGCGGGTAATATTGCCCGGATGCGGGAACTTCGGCGCTTCACCAAACCCGCCATACAGGCCGTCATAACTTTTTTCCAGTTGCCGCCGCGCTTCATCCAGCGGCAGCGGCGACAGATTTTGGCGGGTCGGTACAAAGCTGGCCTCAATCTGGCGCAGCACATCCTTTAGTGCGTCATTCTGCCGTTTCACTTCATCCTTGCGCTGGCGATAAAAACCGGCCACGCGCTGAATGATATCGACAAATGATGGCATGCCGTAACGGGGTTCCCGGGGAAAATAAGTTCCGGCAAAAAACGGCGTTTGATCATCCGGCGTGAGGATCATGGTCAATGGCCAGCCGCCTCCCCGCTGCGCCAGCATCTGATGCGCAAACTGATAGATCTTGTCCAGATCCGGCCGCTCTTCCCGGTCCACCTTGATGTTGACGAACAATTCATTCATGACGCGCGCGGTATTTTCATCTTCGAATGATTCGTGCGCCATGACATGACACCAATGGCACGCCGAATAACCAATGGACAGCAGAATCGGTTTATCAAGTTCACGCGCCAGCGCGAGGGCCTCTTCATTCCAGGGATGCCAATCCACGGGATTATCCGCATGTTGCAGCAAATATGGACTGGTTTCCGAGGCTAAATGGTTTTTCATAGTAAGTTCAAACCTGTGGTGATTTGGAATTTGCGGGAAGCCTGATTGTACCTCTTTTACAATTTGCTTTATACCAGCTTAACATCAGCGCCACTGCATTGATTGTGCTTTGCGATTTGCTCCCGCATAATACGCGCAGTTTTGCTATTGTTATTGTGAGTATTCAATATAGATCCGCATGACCTGCCCGACTCTGAAATTAAAAAAAAACGAAGACCGCCGTGTGCTCGCCGGTCATTTATGGATATTCAGCAACGAAGTGGACACCAAGTCCACGCCATTAAGCGGATTTCAGCCGGGTGAAACGGTTACTGTTACCAGCGCCAGCGGCAAACCGCTGGCGAACGCCTATTTGAATCCGCACTCATTGATTTGCGCGCGGATTTTTTCCCACCATACCCGGCAGGCGCTGGACAGCGCGTTGTTCGCGGCGCGAATCAATCAGGCTCGCAACTTGCGTCAACAATGTTTTCATCAGCCGTTTTACCGGTTGATTTATAGTGAAGGCGACTTGTTGCCGGGACTCGTGGTTGACCGTTTTGATAACATCCTGGTCATGCAGATTTCCACACTGGGCATGGACATTCGTCAAAATGATATTGCACAGACACTTGATGACCTGCTGCAACCTGCCACCATCATTCTGAATAACAGCACCAGAGCGCGTGAACTCGAAGGACTGGAAACGTTTACCAAAGTTATCAAAGGCGAAGCGCCGGACCGGCTTCGCGTCATGGAAAATGATGTCCCGTTTCATGCGCCCGCAATGGGAGGACAGAAAACCGGCTGGTTTTACGATCACCGCATGAACCGGTTTGCGTTGCGCAAATGGATCAAGGATAAAACCGTGCTCGACGTGTTCAGTTATGCCGGCGGCTGGGGCATACAGGCGGCGGTGGCCGGCGCGCGCGCTGTGCATTGCATAGAAACATCCGAAACCGCCTGTGAACTGTTGCGCAGCAACGCGCAACTTAATAATGTTGCGGACCGCATGCACATCACCACGGCGGATGCGTTTGACGCCATGACAAACCTGAAACACGCCAATGAAAAATTTGATGTCATTGTGCTTGACCCCCCCGCGTTTATCAAACGCAAGAAAGATGTGGAGCAAGGCGCGATTGCCTATCAGCGGACGAATAAACTCGCCATGCAGCTGTTAAATGAAAACGGCATATTGGTTTCCGCATCCTGCTCGTTTCACCTGCCACGGGAACAGCATCTGAAGATACTGCGCACCTGCGCCCGCGAAACAGGACATCAGATACAGGTTGTCGAGGAAGGCGGGCTGGGTCCCGACCATCCGGTGCATCCGGCCATCGCCGAAACCGCCTACCTGAGTTGTTTCACCGTCCGCATGTTGCGGGAATGATTGTAACTGGTTTTATTGTTTTAAAAAAACAGGTGCGGTTTTTGAGCATTTTTCCGGTGTTAACTCCCTGTCGCCCCGCATTAATCCCTGATTAGTTGTCGAACCGCGGATAAAAAAGTTGTATCATCGGGCCCTCGATTAAACAACAAACCTTGAACCTGTTTCCGCCAATACAAGAGTTACTTTGAATTCACCATGTTGACTTATCCCGCTATTGATCCCATTGCCATTCAAATCGGCCCGTTGAAGATACACTGGTACGGCATCATGTACCTGGTGGGCTTCGCGGCGGCCTGGTGGCTTGGCGCGCGCCGGGCCAGGCAACCCGGCTCCGGCTGGACCCCGGCGCAAATGTCCGACCTGATTTTCTACGGCGCGCTCGGCGCTGTGCTGGGTGGCCGCATCGGCTATACACTTTTTTATGCCAGCGACAAATTCTTTTCTGATCCGCTGATGATTTTCCGCGTCTGGGAAGGCGGCATGTCCTTCCACGGCGGATTTCTCGGTGTATTGTTTGCCATGTTTGTTTATGCCCAGAAACAACGGCGCAAATTCTTCGATGTAATGGATTTTCTGGCGCCATTAACCCCGATTGGCCTCGGCGCCGGACGGCTGGGCAATTTCATCAATGGCGAATTATGGGGGCGTGTGAGTGACGTACCCTGGGCCATGGTATTTCCCGGCGCCGGTAGCCAGCCCCGTCACCCGTCGCAACTCTACGAATTTTTTCTGGAAGGGATTGTGTTGTTTTTAATTGTCTGGTTTTATTCCGCGAAACCGCGTCCCCGCATGGCCGTTTCCGGTGTGTTTGCCCTTTGTTACGGCGCGTTTCGTTTTATCGTGGAATTCGCCCGCCAGCCTGACAGTCATCTGGAATTCATTGCTTTCGGATGGCTGACCATGGGGCAACTCCTGTCCACGCCTATGATCCTGCTGGGCGTTGGTTTAATATGGTGGGCTTATACTAAAAACACTGAATCCAAATCCTCCATAAAACAACCGGGTTAACTTGAGCACTGCAAAGAGGCCTGAAATGAAGCAGTATCTCGATTTAATGCAGCATGTTAAAACCAACGGCGTTAAAAAAACCGACCGCACCGGCACCGGCACCCTGAGCGTGTTCGGCTATCAAATGCGATTTGATCTGGCGCAGGGATTTCCGGTCGTCACCACCAAGAAACTGCATTTGCGCTCCATCATTCATGAACTGCTCTGGTTTTTAAAAGGTGACACCAACGTCAAATACCTGCGCGATAACAAGGTCAGCATTTGGGATGAATGGGCTGATGAAAATGGCGAGCTTGGCCCCATCTATGGCTACCAATGGCGTTCCTGGCCGGCGCCCGATGGCCGGCATATTGACCAGATCAGCCAGGTCATCGACCAGATTAAAAACACACCCGACTCGCGCCGCATTATTGTCAGCGCCTGGAACGTAGGTGAACTGGACAGGATGGCGCTGCCGCCGTGCCACGCGTTTTTCCAGTTTTATGTTGCCGGCAATAAATTATCCTGCCAGTTGTATCAACGCAGCGCGGATATCTTTCTCGGCGTGCCCTTCAACATTGCATCCTATGCGCTGTTAACCATGATGATAGCCCAGGTTACCGGTCTCACGCCGGGAGAATTTATTCATACGCTGGGTGATGCGCATCTTTATCTGAATCATCTGGAACAAACCGGGGAACAACTCGCGCGCAAGCCCTATCCGCTGCCCGTCATGAAGCTTAATCCGGATGTTAAATCCGTGTTTGACTTTAGCTTCGATGATTTTGAACTGGCGGGCTACGAGTCCCACCCGCACATTAAAGCTCCGGTGGCGGTGTGATCGTTTCATTAATCTGGGCCATGGCTAAAAACCGGGTAATCGGCAGTGAAAACCGCTTGCCGTGGAAATTACCCGCGGATATGCAATGGTTCCGCCGGCACACCCTGGGCAAACCCGTTATCATGGGCAGAAAAACCTTTGAATCCTTTGGTGGAAAAATTCTGCCCGACCGGCAGAATATTATTATTACCCGGGATAAAAACTACCACCCCGCCAACGCGGCGGTAGCGCATTCCATTAATGGAGCGCTTGACCTGTGTGATGATGCGGAAGAAGTCATGATTATCGGCGGCATGTCCCTATATGAACAAACCTTGCCGATCGCAGACAGACTCTATATGACCGTGGTCGATGCGGCGCCGGCAGGCGATGCCCGGTTTCCCGACTTCGACCCGAACCAGTGGCGGGAAATCGAGAAGCATATCCATGAAGCAGACGATAAAAATGCATACCGCTGTGAGTTCAGCATTTTAACGCGGGCTATAGAATAACGTCCCTGCTATTGCGCAGGGTTTTATTGTCATGCTTAACCGCTGCGAACCGCACAACGCAAATTCACCCTACTCCATACTCGCTTGCTGCCGATAGGCTTTTTGTTGCGCGCATTTATAAAATACCCTGACCGCGTAAGCGTGCGGTGAGTCCTCCCACAAGTACGCCGACAGGATAACGTTCAAGGTGTCATTATCGTAGGTATTATTGTCGGTGCCAGCAGGTTGCAGTATCGTCAGGTCCAGCGCATGCTCAGGTGGCACACCCAGCCTGGAATTGATAACTGAATCCATCCCGATCATGGCTTTGGCAAAACAATCGTCCTGATCACCGCCAAATGCATTGTACTCATACGCCGCCGCATAGGCTGGCATAACTGCCATAGCCAATGTCAGCAAGGTGTAGTTCGCTCGCGTCATAACATCCCTCCTCCTGGTCATAGGGGGGATCAGCCAACTCTACTCCCTCGAATTGTTTGAACCTGTTATTTGTTTAAAGCTGCTGGTCCCTTGAATAGTTACTAAAACTGTCGGCACCAATAAAAAATTCGACAGCCTGTTTCATTATTCATTACGGGATTTGTAGATTTTTTTACGAAAAAGCATATACGGATTCGTAATAACCCATGTGCAATATTGCTATAATATCCGCAGAATCATTCAGTTAAAGAATGAGAGGAAAGCGCGGCAAACACCGGCCGGCTGGCGGCATGGCCTGCAACTTTGAGCAGGATTATCCCATTGAACCAAACGTTACTGGCGCCATTGGGTGGAATTTACTGATAGTGAGCGTTTAGCAATTGCTGGGCTTTCTGGGCAGCAGGATGCTCCGGGAACCTGGCAAGCAAATATTGCCACATCGTTGCGGCTTCCTTCGCTTGTTGTTTACCCCGGAACAATAGCAAACCCAGGTTCAGATAGGCATTGGCAAAATCAGGGTAGCGGGCGATAACCTCCCGGAAGTTGCGTTCAGCGAGGCCTAAGTCACCGTTGTCCCAATACATGGTGGCCATATCGGTTTGCACGCCCGGCTGATCGGGATTGAGGTTTAACGCGTATTGGTAATACACGATGGATTGCGCTGCATTGCCACGATCGTAAAAGTGGTTGCCTAACAGGACAGCAGTTTCGATATCCGATGGGTTGTCGTTCAGTTGTTGCTTTAGTTGAGCAGCGATGTTGCCGGAATTTCCGTCCATGATAAAAATCAATCCTTTACCAACTCACTGATTACTTCGTTGCGCTGCGCAAAGCGCCGGTTCACGAAAGAGTATGATTAATGGAGTGTATCTCTATAAATTCAAGTGACCAATGTACACGGCAGACGCCGTGAAAAACTGTTAATTATTTACACCGCCGTTCTTTACAATTCACATATTAACCGCCCCCGGCATTTCTGGCGGAATTATCCTGCGCTTTTGCCGGCCCAGTCAATCTCTGCATCAACTAACGAGCCACCCAATGGTTGAAGATTTCTGGAACGGATTTCCTGCAAACGGCTAATGGTTCTCTCAAACTCAAACGCAAACCTCCGGCCGCTATACAATTCACCCGGCCAGCCGTCAGCGCTGATGATCAAACCGGTGTCCCGGTCATAAAATTCATCGACCAGATAAATTAGACGCCGCGCAATATCGTCATGCGAATCATTCATTTTAAACATGTTGGAAATGATCACAAAATCGTACCGTTGCGCAATATCAATATAATCTATTGCCGCTCGCGGGCCGCCACAGATATCCTGAAAATCAAACCACACGATGTTCTGCGCATGCGCCCGCGCATGCACCGGCCGGTTGCGGATGGTTAATTGTGTGTCTTTACCGGTTTCACCTTTTGCCAGCAAACGAAACCGCTCTTCAAGCTGGCGGTCCGTATCCACTTGCAGTGGACAATAGTAGTTGAGATTCGCTAGGTGTTTTTGCAAGCGATAGTCCTTGTCACCGTCAAATTGCAAAACATGACTGCGCTGTTTGATCAGCTCTATCGCAGGCAAAAAACGGCTGCGTTGCAAACCGTTCTGATAAAGATCGTCCGGCATGACATTTGACGTAATAATAAACACCGCTCCCTGACGATACATTTCGTCCAGCAGGCCATACAACAACATGGCATCCGTAATATCCGATACATGAAATTCATCCAGGCAAATCAGGCGCGACTCCGCAGTCATCGACCTGGCGACTATCTTTAACGGGTCACGCTGCCGTTTTTGACCGGCAAGCGCAACATGAATCCGTTGCATGAATTCATGAAAATGAAATCTCGATATTTGCTGGACCGGTATCGTGTCAAAAAACAAATCCATCAACCAGGTTTTTCCCAGTCCGACGCCTCCCCATAAATAGCAGCCTTTGGTCCCGGCCCGGCCATTCAAGCGATTGAAAACTGTTGACAGCCGCCCCGGTAATAGTCCGGAGCTTGTCCTGTCCTGTAATAGAGCGGTATATAACGCATCCAGGTAATCAACTGCCTTCGCCTGGGCGACATCATTGTGGTAACCTTCGCGGACAATAGCATCCTGATATGCCTTTTTAAAACTCATAACACAGCCGGTGGTTCTCTGCTTTGCGATAGCTAAACTAGCGACAACGTTTTGCCGGGCTTTAATAATTGTACGGGGAACCGCAATCGAGAATTACCGAGAGGTTACTGCCGTTTAATAAGGAACCCATAGATGCAAAAAACATTGCTTATTATTATGTTAATCTCAGCGTGCATATTTAACCTCACGGCTTGCGAAACGTCAAAGCAAACCCGGAATTCAGCCGCACCCTTGGGCGATAAAAACGCTCTGGAAAAGCTCGCGGCCGCTTATGATACCGCGTCAAAGTCAATTCCGACCAGCCCCGTGCAACTCAAGCCGGAGGCAAGGCGGCGGTTTGTGGAACAGGTGTTTCACGAGGCGGGATATGATTACGCCGCAACACTGCAAGCCTTGTCAAAAGTAAAGCCGGAAGCCGTTACCCAGCACCATAAGGACATTAAGCAACTGTTGTTTCTGCCGCATTACGGCACAGTATTCGAAGAGACAAAATCAATTTATAGCGAGCAGGAAATAATGGCAATACAGTTGATCGACAGCGTTGTGAAGTAATCCTCAGAATGAACCGAAGCCGGACAGCGCTTAGTTAAACAGGCGCAACAAGTCAATCAACGGCTCCTGGAATATATGGTATTTGTTTACTTTGTATTTGCAATTCAAGCGGAGTAATTAAGCGCGCCTGGTTAGAAAATAACGCCACCCGCGGGAAAAAGCTACTGACAGAGCCGGACGCAGGCGGAATTTGTCAAAGCGCCCGGTTGTGATGAATGGCAACGAGCATTTACCATGGCGGTAATCACGTGCGGCAATGATTAAACCCGCCTGGCGGTGACACCAGGCGGGGCAGGTTTACCTGCAATAGTTTACTTTGTCAGAAACTATCAACTTAATATTGATAGCAAGGAATAATTCACTATGAACAAAACCAAATTGTAGTTTAAGCGTTTATCAGCTTAACAATGACTTCTTTAAAAAAATGCTTCTTTCAACATTCGCTTTTAAAAACAATACCGCTTTTCTTCAACTTAATTTCAAAGCAACAAAAGTCGCTTTCTTATGTACAAAAAATGCTTTATAAACCTAACGGACTACGCTATAAAAGCCTCCTCTTTGTTATTTAATATAGTAAAGATCCGGATTATTGTTTGTTAGCCAGTTCACAGCCTGCTGATTCAGGGTATCAGCTCGCATGAAGCGCCATCCATGTTTTTTGCCAGTTTCTTTAACAGCAATTCGGAATCAGCTTTTACCTTCTTCATATTGCTGTTCATGGCGCCAATAGTTCCCAGCGCGACTGATTTCGTTTTTTCCGGCTTTGATACCTGAGCCTGTATGCGATTGTCAGCCGCGTTGGATACCTTGAAAAATACGCCTGAACTGATCAGCAAGGTAATAATAAACATTACAGCAATCAGCCATTCGATAGCACCAAGGCCGGAATGCCGCACGGATGACACGGAATTTAATTTGAATAAATCAGAGGAACCTGATTGCATACCAGCTCCTTTAATGCACTCGATAAAACATTACTGCCGTTTTAACAAGTCAGGAGCATAGCCTCAGATTGTTTTGCAGGCAAACATCGAGGAATGTCAAAGCAAGATCCATACTGCGCTTCTTGCTTGAGTTGAGTTCCGGTAGTTCCGCTGTCATAGGGAATTTCCCCTTAGACCGGTTACTTTGCGTGTCTTACCTTTCGGTAAGCTTGCCTTTGACAGAACTCCTAACCGTCATTGCAAGGCGTTGCGCGCCTCAATTTTTGTATCGTCTGCTCCAAAAGGAACTTGAGCAAATTGCGCCCGTCTGTAAATGTTTTGAATTCAGTTTGTTACCTAATATCCCACACTTCGTACGATAGAATTGAGAGCTTTGTGGCCGGCCATAAATTAACTTTATTCACATCGCGGATCACATCCACTAACATGTGCACACGTACATAACTTTCAGGTTCGTTATGGAATTACTCAAGCGCCGGGCTTTAATAACATTTGCGGTGATAATTGCCGCAGCCGCGTTGATGGCTTTCCAACTCACCCAATTCACCGTGAACACGTCACTCAATCATTGGCATAGCGGCGCCAAAGGTTACCAGAGCGCGCTGGCATTGCAGAAAACCACCCATAAGCCTGTTGTAGTGTTTTTTCACACCGACTGGTGCGCCAGTTGCAAGAGATTAAGGGAAAACGTGCTGGCGACACCGGAATTTGATCAATATCTGGAAAACGTCATCCCGGTAAAGATTAATCCTGAATCCGGTTCAAAAGAACGGGAAATCGCCGATAATTATGGAGTAACCGGATATCCGGTATTTCTGCTGATCAATGCCAACGCGGATAAGGTGACACGGATTCGCACCAGCCAGAATTTGTCTCCGCAGCAGTTTATTGACCAATGCAAGGCGGCCCAACACAGTTAGGACCATGCAATGAACGGCAAGGTTGTAAAATCAAATGCAGAATGGCGTGCGCTGCTTTCAGCGAAACAACACCCTAACGAGTGCAAGCATTGCACGAAGCGCGTTGTGATCCGCTGCACAGAATGCCGCGGCTATTTAAACCGCCTTTTCAACGATGTACCGCCGCGGCGCGGCCGGCGTGGCCGCATCGATTTCGCCGTCATTCACTTCAGGCCGGTCTCATGACAACTTCAATGTCTTCACCCAAACCATCGCAACAACGCGTGCTGTTTTTCGGCACGCCGGATATCTTTTCACATGCGGTCCTGGGACCGCTATTGGCCCGTGGTGTGAATGTCGTCGGGGTTGTAATGCCGGGCGTGCAGCCTGATCCGGAACTGCAAAACATTGGCGGTATCCCTATCGTGCAAAATCCCAATCACAGCACGATAGAGAAACTGGCTCTGGAACATCATATTCCGCTGAGTTACGTTCAGGATATTTCGTCACCCAGGTTTCAGGATGAAATTGCGCAATTCAAACCGGATTATATTCTGGTTGCCTGCTTCCCTTTTAAACTGCCCCCGCCAATATGGCAATCAGCGCGCATCACAGCCCTCAACCTCCATCCCTCTTTGTTGCCTGCCTACCGCGGTCCATTTCCGGTGTTCTGGCAACTGAGAAACGGCGAAATGAAAACCGGAGTGACTCTGCATTTACTGAGTGATGAAATAGATACCGGCGACATAATTTTGCAGGCAGAGGTGCCGTTACGCGCCGGCTTGCGCGGCCGCGCCATCGAAACCCGGCTGGGTGAATTTGGCGCCAAACTGTTTCTGGAAGCATTGCGCCTGTATCAGCTAAATAACATTAACGCTCAGGCGCAAAGCTGGATCCAGGCAACTTATATGCCCGCACCCCGCTATGATGACTTTGAAATAATACCGTCCTGGTCCGCGCGGCGCGCTTTCAGTTTCATTCGCGGAACTGAAGAATGGAATCGCCCGTATCAAATTACCATCAATGGCAGAACCGTTTATATCAAAACCGTGATGGCCTATTCCCCTTCCGGCACGATCAATAATTCTTACAAACTCGATGACAATTACATAACCATGCAATTTTCACCGGGGCTGGTGAATGCTTATATCGAGTCAATTACGTAGTGGTGCGGAATAACAACCAACTGGTTGGCGGCGCATTCGTCTCAATGCAATACCCGGGTTTTTGACTGCTGAAAATACCGGGTCATTACCGCCCGCACGTGATCAGGATAATCCAGCGCTTCCATTTGCTGCATACCCTGCTTGAAAAACTGCTCCGCATCCTCGGGAACGTTGCGGATCAACTCCTCAAATGCATGCTCCATCAAGCCGGTATCATGGGAACGAGTGGCAATGATGCCGCGATTAAGGTTCAATACACGCCACGGATGCTGATGGTTGCTGTTTTCAAAGTCAAACCGGGTTTCCAGGGAAACCGCGCTGATCAATTCACCCATCATATAACTTAATTCCGCCAAAGCATCGGGTTCGGTTGTGGAATTGGCAATATCAGCCAAGGTATTTACGACACTTTCAATGGAACTCAGCTCGCCGCCCCGGCGGGCAATCCATAATGCCACCATCACCATAATGGCGTTGATTTGATTTTTTTGATAAGGAAGCTCCAGGGCCTGCGCCCATTCACTCAGCGTGCCCAGCAACTGCAAGCCATGATTGCCAACCTCCGAGATTTCGTCGCGCGAGAGGGGTTCGTAGTGGGCATCTTCAATATAGGGCTGGTGAACGGAAACCGCTCCGCCATTCGCTATCAGCTTCTGATCAGATTCTGCACGATATAGAATATCCAGAAACTGCTTCAGAGCCTTGCCGATAAGATGAGGGGAAACGGCGTTGGGAACGGCTATTTCTTCCGAGAGATCAAAGGCATGGGAAACCTTGTCGACCGCTTCCCGTATGACATTAGAAATGGAATCGGCGTCTGCAGTATTGATATAAAGTGGTATGGCCATAGCGCTTACCCTCTACCAATATGATTCCTATTAACAATATAGTTTAATTCACAAAATTCAAGTCGATGTAATCATTATTGACCATGTTGCGCGATTTCCCCTTTGCCGGCTAGCGTGACAGCGGATTCTGACGCAACGTCAGCGTATCACCCCGCTGTGTAAACTCAAGATGTTTTAAAAACGTCATCCCCAATAAAATATCCAGATCCTTCACATTGGGATTGATGGATGCCCGAACATTATTCAGTTCAATATGACCTATCGCCACGCTGTCCAGGACTGTAGCGTATCCCGCCGCCGGTCCGTTCGCGGTTTGAAAATAGATCGTGGCGCCACGCTTTAAGCCCAGCTCATCGGCAAGCATGGCGGGTATGGAAATATCCGTCGCACCGGTGTCGAGCATGAAAGTCACCGGTTTATTGTTGATGAATCCGGACGTGACATAGTGGCCATGGCGGTTGCGCGCCAAAACGACTTCGCGCACACCGTCTTCGTCAATTATGTTCGCGACATTTTGATTGGGATTGTATTCGTGCTCTGACCATCGCCCGAAAAACATGGTTAACAACCACAGCAAAACGATCCACATGGCTGCCACCATCCAGACGCCAATGCGTCTGGATTGCGAATGTTCAAATCGGTCGGGATCAATAGACATAAAAAATATTAATTTAGTGGAAATCCGCGGTTAAGGTTTACGGTCATGCTTTATGATCATAATTAAAAACGCGTTCGCCTGCGTTCTACAATATAGACTTCCTGATAGCCGAAGAGTGCATTGAGATGATGCAAAAAGGCATGACCTCCTTCCAGTTCCCAGACCGAGTTGATCTTGCCATTAACAAGCTCAAACCGCGCCAGCTGTGATGCAACATCTTCCGGGTTGGCTTCATCCGTCTGCTTGATACACTCTTCTATCAGATTCAGCCAGGTCTGGCTGACACCCATAATAAACGCGGGCCAGGCTTTTTGCAGTTCGATGGACCATTTTTTATCGCTGGTGTCCTCAATATTGGAACGGGCGTCACTGTTGATATCCACAAATGACAGGCTCTCAATAACATTTTCACCCTGCAGCCGGTTAACCAGCGGATGCTCCTTGATCTGCCGGTAAATTTGTTCACCCGTACTGCGGCTGCTGAAAAAAATAAAACTGAATTTGTGACCGGACGCATCGGGCGCCGCGCGGCGGTGAAAGCGCCACAGCGTCAATGGCTGCTTTTCAAGGATTGGTCTGATAACTTCATAGGCCAGCAAGGCGTCCAAATGCCATAACGGTTCTTCATCCGCTTTAATAGCCCGGTGAAATCCCACATGCCACCAACCACTCTCTTCAGCGGCGGCTTTTGCCGGCTCAATGCCGGTTACTTGATCCTGCGTTTTATCACCGGCGGCGGCCGGCTCGCGGGAGAAAGACGCGCAACCGTTTGCACCCGCCAATAGCAGGCACAGGAGCAGGTAAAACAAGCCATGTTTCATCACGCCGTTTTTACAGGCAGTCATATTCAGCTCACGGGCAACGGACATTTAAGAAACGCCTGAGTTGTGTGTTCATAAAAGTTTCCCGGTCCCACGGCCGGCTGGACAATTCACGCTTATGCCGCAACGGAATAACGTAGGTCCAGGCAGTAACCAGCTGACCATGGGAATTTAACACCCTTACCCGCCGCCGCGCGTAAATGTCATCTTCATAGCGGTCGAGCACTTTAAAGTATTTCGGCGTAACACCTTGATACAGCACGCCGTCAACACGTTTGCCAGGCGCGCGGATAATACCCGGATAATTGCGGTTCACCAGCAAGTAGCGCTCATAGCCTTGCAGTTGTACAGGCTCTCCGGTCAATGAAAAACCCAACAGCTTTTTCACTATTACCGGAAATTCGAGGGTACCGTAAACAAAAAGTCTGTGCATTTTAAAAGTGAAAGACGCTTCAGATAATAAAATCAATTACTACTGTCGCACAAAATGCCGTGCGGATCAGTGCCCCTCTAATGCCAACAGATCTCTGACCTTGAATAGCCGGTGAGACATGGATTTAAAAACACGCTGTGAATACGTCCCTGTAAGCTCGACGGCGGCATCCATGCCGCCGACGGTTTTGTAAATCCTTGCCTCACCAGCTTCAGCGTTCATGAAAACCTGCAAATCTCGTACTCTATTCTGTTTATAAGCAATATTTGTCAGACAGCAATGACAATCAATCTGTTATCAATTTAGCACAGTGTCTTGAAAATTCACCAGCCAACCCTATGTATATTTCAGTAATTGCTCAGCGAGAGGATTACGCCAAGTAAGTAACTTTCATGCATGGCTTGATTGCATAATGAGCCGCAACTTCATATTGCTTAACAGGAGAATATGACTATGGTTAGTTTTGACTTTTCACCTTTATATCGTTCATCCATTGGTTTCGACCACCTGGTTTCACTATTGGATTCAGCCCGCCGCATTGATCAGGGTGGTAATAGCTACCCTCCTTACAACATCGAGCGTGTCGGCGACGACGCCTACCGGATTTCCATGGCGGTAGCCGGCTTTGACCAATCCGAATTAAATGTCGAAACCAGGGAAAACACGCTAACAGTCAGTGGCTTTAAAAACAAGGATGCCGCAAAAAATTATCTTTACCACGGCATTGCGGAACGTAACTTCGAGCGGCGCTTTCAACTGGCCGATCACGTCAAAGTGACCCATGCAAAACTGCATAATGGGCTGCTGCATATCGACCTGATGCGCGAAATCCCGGAAGCCATGAAACCGCGGACTATCGCAATTCAGGCCGAAAAAAACACACTGATCGAAGGCGAAAAAGCCAGCGCCTGATACAAAGCCGTAAAACATGAGATCGTTTCGGGGCCGGCATCGGCCCCGAAGCGTTACCAGCCGGCGCAAGGCGAAACTAGTTATTCCCGCCTATGACATTCGTTTATTTCGTTATGCCGCGTCCCGGGGACAGAGTGGAAACTACACCTGGCCATCCGGCATGACAAGCGTATAGAACAACCTCCCTCTTTCTTAAGCGATATTTAATTAAAACCATTGAAGCCGGACAGCGGTTTATCCGATAGATCCTTGTGGAAATCCAGTAACTGAATCCACCCGGAGCTGCGGAATAAATTACCATGCGTCACCTTTCCATCAAGCAAATAATATTTACTGTTGTCATTTCACTGGCCGTATTCCTGTCCATTCAATCCGCGACCATGCTTGCCAACACCCGGTCGATGCAGTTTCACGTCCGGGAATTGACCACCAGGATCAATCCGGTTCTGCAAAAGTCCGGCGAACTTAAATTTTCGGTGATACAGGTTCAGCAATGGCTGACCGACATCAGCGCAACCCGGGCGCAAGACGGACTCGATGACGGATTTAGGCAAGCTGACAACTACGCGTCCCGGGTGCGCAGCATAATCCGCGAATTGAAATCACTGCATACCGCCAATGAAAAGCATTATGACGCGTTAATACCCGTTTTTGAGTCCTATTATGAGGCTGGCAAAAAAATGGCAACGGCCTATATCGAACAGGGGCCGGAAAGCGGCAATAGAATGATGAAACATTTTGACACCAAAGCGCAGGAGATAGCCGGATCGGTTGATTCATTCATCACGCGCATTGAAAGTGAATCCACCGCCATGCTTGATACAGTAAACCGGCAATCCCAACTGGTGCAGTCATTGGTGATTGCATTCACTGTCCTTTTTACGGCTATGCTGGTGTTAGCGGCGGCGCTTACCTACCGCGGAGTCTTAAAGCCATTAAAACATGTCATTGAACTCGCAAAGGATATCGCGCGGGGTGAAGGGGATTTGACAAAGCGGCTGGATTCCTCAACGCAGAATGAACTGGGAGAGCTGTCGCACTGGATCAATATGTTCATGGAAAAACTCCAATCCATGATTATCCAGGTCAAGCAGTCTGTTGACCAGCTTGCCGCCGCTTCCAGTCAATCCGCCACGATTACGGAAAAAACCAACCACAGCATGCGGGATCAGCAGGACAAAACGGAACAGGCGGCAACGGCCATGCATGAAATGGCGGCGACGGTGCAGGAAGTTTCCCGTAACGCGGAAGCCGCTGCAAAAGCGGTAAAAGATGCGGATAACGAATGTAATAGCGGCTACCAGGCAGTGCGGGAAACCACCGAATCAATCGGTGTTTTAGCCAGCGAAGTCGAACAAGCCGCCAAAGTGATTTCAAACCTGGAAAAAGACAGTGAAGAAATCGGGGCGGTACTGGGTGTTATCAAAGGCATCGCGGAACAAACCAACCTGCTGGCGCTCAATGCCGCGATAGAGGCGGCCAGGGCTGGCGAACAAGGCCGCGGTTTTGCGGTGGTCGCTGATGAAGTCCGGAATCTCGCCAACCGCACCCAGTCATCGACAGCGGAAATCCAGAGCATCATTGAAAAACTGCAGCGTGGCACCCGGGAAGCGGTGCAGGTTATGCAGGAAGGGTGCAGCAAGGCTCAGGAAAGCGTTGCCAAAGCCGGTATTGCAGGCAGATCTCTTTCCCTGATTACGGCGTCGGTGAACACCATAACGGATATGAATGTTCAGATTGCCGGCGCCGCGGAACAACAAAGCGTGGTCGCCGATGAAATCAGCAGGAACATTGTGGCGATCAGCGAAATTGCCATGGATACCGCCCATGATGCTCGACAAACCGCGGTCAGCAGCAGGCAATTGACCGGTCTTGCCGCAACTCTCCAATCGGCGGTCAACCAGTTTAAAATCTAAAACATCCGGCCTGTTTTGACGGCCGATTTCCACTGCCACAGGTATTTGCAGACGATGCTGCGGTACGGCCGCCAGTTTTCCGCTACCGCATGCATTTGCAGCTTCAGCTCGCGGCCACCGCCTTCCATCTGATAAAGCCGTTTCATCGCCTGCTGAATGCCCAGGTCGTCAGAAGAAAATACATCCTTGCGGTCAAACGCGAACATGAGCAGCATTTCCACCGTCCAGCGGCCAACGCCTTTTATTTGTGTCAGGTGTTCAATCAGCTCTTCATCCGACCGTTTTTTGAGTTGATGATAGTTGAGGCCGTCACCCTGCAGCGCAAATCCTGCGACATTCTTTACGTAATTCGCCTTCTGACGGGACAATCCCGCTTTTTGCAGCCGTTGCAGCCGTGTCCTTATAATACGTTCCGGAGCGGGATACCGGTCGTCAAACATATCCAGTAAACGGTTATAGATTGTATCTGCGGCTTTCAATGAGAGCTGTTGTGAAACGATGGAAGACAGAAGCGCCAGATATATGTCCGTATTCTTTTTCGAGCGGGGAAATTGACAAGCATCGATAACCGGCTTTAGCCGGCTGTCGCTTTCAACCAGATATGTTTTAATTCTTTCCTGACTGTCCATAACTTTGCTGAATTGCGCTATCCATACTGAACCGCATTGAACTTCCACTTTGTTTGTGTTGCTGCACGAATTGTATTTGTTTATGTGCGGTAAAACTTCTCAATAGGTATTTCCCTTATTTGACTTCGCTGTTGCAAGTATTAATTTAGTAAATTTCGATGCTTGATACGGATTGTGGTGCAAGACGATCTTGATTACAATCACCTCGTGTTCTTAAATACGCTAAGTTTTTTTGCCGTAACAGGGGATTTTTTCCGGTAATTTGCAGCACACTGCTTGACGCGTCAAAAACACACACTACACTCTCTGTGTAGTACGAAGTAGTAGCATTACAATGCAGTACCATTGCGATGTACTACGATTATCTCCCAATACTGTGTCAGGGCGTACAGAAATTCTTAGTGCATGAGTTGCAGTACTGATTACATCCGCCACTGTGAAAGTAAAGTGCGAAGTTGTAAAACTGGTAATCATGAGGGGATAACAATGACGCCGATTTATCGATCGCCGGATCGTGATCAGGCCAAGGCGATACAATCACTCCTGCTGGGTCACAACATCCAGACTTCGGTCATCGAAAGCAAAAAATCAGAGCATCAATTCAGTTCTTACACCGTTATCTGGCATGAAGTGTGGCTGCGTTCCTATGCCGATGTAAACAGGGCAAAAGCAATAATCACCCAATACGAATTCACCCGCTTCAAGACCAACATGTCTGCCGTCAGATCAGCGTCCCCGATACTAAACGGCGCATTAAAGGCGCAAAACACCGTAGACGAGTACCCGTTGACGGATGCGTTCGATAACGACGATGACGTGCTGATCCACGAACCACCCGTTGCGTTTGCGCAGAAGCGCCGCGACAATCTGATTCCGATAAATAACAAGCGTGTGTTCAAGCGGCTAGGTTTGCTGCTGGGATATACCGAGGAACAAATCGAGAAGTTTGATTCCAACAAGCTCTATCGCCCGTGGGATGCGGGCACCCTGATGGAACGGGTTAAAAACCTGAAACAAAAATGCAGTTAGCGTTTTTTAAGTTAACGAACCGAAATGATCAAAAAAATCACGAACAGCACAACAAACGCAATGGGGATCAAGATCCCTTTCCAGTCCTTTTCCGCCTGTTGACTTTGTTGTAACGCGTTTTTCAATCCCGGCGCGACAAATACCAGCAATACCAGGGCGAGCGCCGCCAACCCAATCTTTGTCCAGATTCCGTATTCCATCTCTAAACTGTCCTGTATTGAAGATCCGCGGATTGCCGGAAATCCCTGCGTCTAACCGGTTCCATCACGTTCAAACGATAAACCGCTACTTGTGGCGCCGTTGTTGAACCGCATCCGCCAGCATGGCCAATAACGGCGTGGTCTGATCCCAGCTGATACATGCATCGGTAATGCTCTGGCCATAAATCAACGCCTGACCGGCCGCAACGTCCTGACGGCCTTCCTTTAAGTGGCTTTCAATCATGGCGCCCATGATATACGCGTTGCCGGCCGCAATTTGCTGCGCCACATCCTCAGCAACGCCGATCTGGCGCTGATAGACTTTCTGGCTATTGGCATGACTGCAATCTATCATCAGGCGGGGATTGACTTCCGCTTTCAGCAGCGCGCTGGTCGCCTCTTTCACGCTGGCCGCGTCATAATTGGGTTCCTTGCCGCCGCGTAAAATAATATGACAGTCTTCGTTCCCGGCGGTGTTAAAAATGGCGGAATGCCCGGCCTTGGTCATGGACAGAAAACAATGGGGGCGCATCGCGGCGCGGACCGCGTCGATGGCAATGTTCAGCGTGCCGTCAGTGCCATTTTTAAATCCCACGGGACAGGACAGGCCGGAGGCCAGTTCACGATGCACCTGGCTTTCGGTGGTGCGCGCCCCGATGGCGCCCCAGCTGACCAGATCGGCGACGTATTGCGGGGTAATCAAATCGAGAAACTCCGTACCCGCCGGCACGCCCAGATTGTTGATGTCGATTAACAACTGGCGCGCGAGGCGCAGGCCTTTGTTGATTTCATAGCTGTCGTCCAGGTTGGGATCATTGATCAAACCTTTCCAGCCCACTGTGGTGCGCGGTTTTTCAAAATAAACCCGCATCACAATCAGAAGATCCTTTTCCCACTGCGCCCTGGCCTGTTTGATATGGCGCGCGTAATCCAGCGCGGCAATAGGATCATGAATGGAACACGGGCCCACTACCACCAGCAGCCGCTCATCCTCGCCGTGCAATATCCGGTGGATTTCCGCGCGCGTTGCAGACACTGTTTGCGCGGCGCTATCTGTAATCGGAAATTCATCATGCAGCGCTTCGGGGGTGATCACCTCTTTGATGGATTTAATCCGTAAATCTTCTGTTGTGCTATGCATCATTGCTTACCAATCAATACTCCAAATAAAAACAAGCGATCCAAATTGGAACCTATCTCAAAATTACTATTCAGCAAAAGAAACCGCGCCAACCAGGTTAACGGCCCCGAAGCCGCTGACTTTTCAATTTTGAAGCAGGTTTTAGTAACCTAAGTTCGGCGCCAGCCAGCGTTCCGCTTCTTCCACACTCATGCCCTTGCGTTGCGCATAGGCTTCCACCTGGTCCTTGTTGATCTTGCCGACGGCAAAATAACGCGCTTCCGGATGCGCGAAATAAAAACCGGAGACGGATGCCGCGGGATGCATGGCATAACTGTCAGTCAGGATAATACCGGTTTTGTTTTCCACATCGAGCAAGTCCCACAGCAGGGCTTTTTCCGTATGATCCGGGCAGGCGGGATATCCCGGCGCCGGGCGGATGCCGCGGTATTCTTCCCGGATCAGCGCCTCATTATCCATGGCTTCGTTGGCCGCGTAAGCCCAGTATTCCTTGCGCACTTTCTCATGCATCAACTCGGCAAAGGCTTCCGCCAGCCTGTCGGCCAGCGCCTTGATCATGATGGCATTATAGTCGTCATGCTGCGCTTGAAAGCGTTTCACATGTTCTTCAACGCCAATTCCCGCGGTCACGGCGAACGCGCCGATCGTGTCATTCAGGCCGCTGGATTTGGGCGCCACAAAATCCGCCAGGCAATAGTTAGGCTTATTATCCGCCTTTTCCTGTTGTTGCCGCAAATGATGCAACGTCATTCTGACTTCCTTACGGCTTTCGTCAGTATAGACTTCAATATCATCACCGGTGCTGTTGGCCGGGAACAGGCCGATCACCGCCCGCGCCATCAGCCACTTTTCTTTAATAACGGTTTCCAGCATGGCCTGCGCGTCGTTAAAAAGCTTTTGCGCTTCCTTGCCTTTTACCGGATCGTTAAGCACCTTGGGATAGCTGCCCTTGATTTCCCAGGTATGAAAAAAAGGCGTCCAGTCAATATAGTGACGAATACCCTGCAACGGATAGTCTTCAAAGACGTGCACGCCATACTTGTTGGGGATGGGCGGCACATAATGCTCCCAGTCAAACGCAAACTTGTTTTCGCAGGCCTTTTTGTAACTCAGCCAGCTGGTCTTGGTGCGGCGGCTGGCGTGCTGTTCCCGCAGCGCGATATATTCCTGTTTAACGGATTTTACAAAGCCGTCTTTCAGCTCTTCGCTTACCAGGTTTTGCGCCACGCCCACCGCCCGCGAGGCGTCCTTTACCCATACCACGGGATGCGCGTAATTGGGTTCAATCTTTACCGCCGTATGCGCGCGCGACGTGGTGGCGCCGCCAATCAGCAACGGAATAGTAAATCCCTGGCGCTGCATTTCCTTGGCGACGTGGGCCATTTCTTCCAGCGACGGTGTAATCAATCCTGACAGGCCGATAATATCCGCGTTTTCCTTTTGCGCAGTTTCCAGAATTTTGTTCGCCGGCACCATCACTCCCAGATCGATTACCTCAAAGTTATTGCATTGCAGCACCACACCCACGATATTTTTTCCTATATCATGCACATCGCCCTTGACCGTGGCCATGAGGATTTTGCCGTTGCTTCTCGCGCCGCCGGATTTTTCCGCTTCGATAAAAGGTATCAAATGCGCGACCGCTTTTTTCATGACGCGGGCGCTTTTCACCACTTGCGGCAAAAACATTTTGCCTTCACCAAACAGGTCGCCCACGATGTTCATGCCATCCATAAGCGGCCCTTCGATCACCTGGATGGGACGCGCAAATTGCAGTCGCGCTTCTTCGGTGTCTTCAACCACATACTGGTCGATGCCTTTGACCAGCGCATGGGCCAACCGCTGGGCCACTGGCTCATCACGCCAGGCCAGGTCTTTTTCCCTTGCCTGCACGCCGCCGCCGCTCTTGTACTGTTCGGCGACGGTCAGCAGGCGGTCGGTGGCGTCATCGCGGCGGTTGAGAACCACGTCTTCCACACGCTCGCGCAATTCCGCGGGAATTTCCTCATACACCGCCAGCTGTCCGGCATTGACGATGCCCATGTCCATGCCGGCCTTGATGGCGTGGTATAAGAACACGGCGTGGATGGCTTCGCGCACCGGGTCGTTGCCGCGGAATGAAAACGACACGTTGGATACTCCGCCCGATACCTTGGCGTGCGGCAGGGTTTGCTTGATGATGCGCGTCGCCTCGATGAAATCCACCGCGTAGTTGTTGTGTTCCTCGATGCCCGTGGCAACCGCGAATATGTTGGGATCGAAGATAATATCTTCCGGCGCGAAGCCGATTTCCTGGGTCAGGATCTGGTAGGAACGCTGGCAGATTCCAACCTTGCGTTCGATGGTGTCCGCCTGTCCCTGCTCGTCAAACGCCATGACAATCACCGCCGCTCCATATTTTCTGATCAGCCGCGCGTGATCGACAAAGTGTTCTTCGCCTTCCTTGAGGCTGATGGAATTAACGATACCCTTGCCCTGGATGCATTTGAGCCCCGCTTCGATGATCGACCACTTGGACGAATCCAGCATAATCGGCACGCGGGAAATATCCGGATCTGAAGCTATCATATTCAGGAATGTCACCATGGCTTTTTCGCCGTCCAGCATGGCTTCATCCATGTTGATGTCGATGATTTGCGCGCCGTTTTCCACCTGTTCGCGCGCCACGCTGAGCGCCGCGTCGTAATTCTCTTCCAGGATTAATTTTTTAAACCGCGCCGAACCCGTCACATTGGTGCGTTCACCTACATTCACAAACAGGGAGTCCTTCCCGATATTCAACGGCTCAAGGCCGCTCAAACGGCATTTCGGTTCCAGCACGGGCACATGGCGCGGCGCCACCTCCGCCACCGCGTGGGCTATGGCTTCGATATGCGCGGGTGTGGTGCCGCAACAACCGCCGACGATATTCAGAAAACCACTTTGCGCCCATTCATGAATCTGCGCCGCCATGGATTCCGGGGATTCATCGTATTCACCAAACGCGTTGGGTAAGCCGGCATTGGGATGGGCGCTGACAAACGTGTCGGCAAGCGCCGATAACTCTTCGATATACTGCCGCAATTCTTTGGGTCCCAGCGCGCAGTTCAAGCCGAAACTGATGGGCCTGGCGTGACGCAGGGAATTCCAGAATGCTTCTACAACCTGGCCGGAGAGCGTGCGGCCGCTGACGTCGGTAATGGTGCCCGAGATCATCACGGGCAAACGCATATTATGCCGCTCGAAATAGGATTCAATCGCAAAGATTGCCGCTTTGGCGTTAAGCGTGTCGAAGATGGTTTCCACTAACAACAAGTCAGCGCCACCTTCCACCAATCCATGAATGGCCTCGCCGTAGGAAGTCACCAGCGTATCGAAGTCAATGTTGCGAAATCCCGGATTGTTCACGTCGGGAGAAATACTGGCGGTGCGGTTGGTCGGACCCAGCACCCCGGCAACAAAACGCTGGCGGCCCGTTCGCCGCGCCGCTTCATCGGCGGCTTCCCTGGCGATGCGCGTAGCCTGATAATTCAGCTCATGAACGATATGTTCCAGCGCATAATCCGCCTGGGAAATCGACGTGGAATTAAATGTGTTGGTTTCGATGATATCCGCGCCCACATTAAGATACGCCGTGTGAATTTCCTTGATAATCTGCGGCTGGGCCAGCGACAACAAATCATTATTGCCTTTCAGATCCGATGGATGATCCTTGAAGCGCTGGCCGCGATAGCCCTGCTCATCCAGGCGATAGCCCTGGATCATGGTGCCCATGGCGCCGTCCAGAATTAAAATACGTTGCTTGAGCAGGTTTTCTAAACTGTACATTTCAGGTCCTCAACCAGCCTGTTGATTTTGCAGAGCCATCGAAAAGCCGGCTATTCTATCACGTAAACAGGAAACTGGCGTTTTTTTAAGCCGGTATGCCACAAGTGGCGGAGATTTGGGGAATATTTAATAAGTCAGAGACTTACCAACGATTACAACCGTGAATAACACTACCTGGATTAAGACTACTAGTTAGCATTGTTCCCAAGGCAAGCCATGGAAGCGCCAGCCGCCCATGCTGCT
>JAKEGK010000065.1 GCA_022627515.1 Gammaproteobacteria bacterium | reverse complement strand
TACCGGCGGTGACGATGCTTTCACGGTGGTCATCGAAGATCAATTAAGCCCGTTTGTCATGTTTGGATTGAACACCTATGGCGCGGGTGCGCCGTTTCAATTGGTGGAAGGCACGCCTGCATCCGGCTTGACGATCGGAACGGCCACTTACTCTAACAACAACGGCGCAACGTATTTATATACGCCCACATCAGGCGGCGGAGGAGCGCCCGCCGGTTACGACGCCAACGTGACGAACTGGAAAATCGAGATGACCGGCAATATGGCCAATACCGGCGGTAATTTCGATCTCAACTATCAGGTGATGATCCGCTAGCGTTACATAAAGGAATGAGCTTACAGCGATCTGATTTATCTTCCCGCCTTGCAGTGTTGTTAGCACCTGTCTCAAGATCGCTGCGCTTGCTGATTTTAAAATAGGTTCCGGTTTTTCACGCATCGCGTGCAGCAGGCATTCAATGCGCAGTTTTTCCGTATGCTTCCCTCGTTAGAAAGTGCACTTATCTAGTGCGTTACGCCCCATCATTAACCAAAAAATTCGCAAATCTGAAAAATAATGGCGCGGTTTTCCAGGGCGCTTTCGCTTCGATTGTTTATAACTCCCTGAATTAGAGCCAATATTTTCGATGAATATATCGTTGGCATGGTTGCTGATATAGCGAATGAAGCAACGTTAACGAACGAGGTTGGTTACATCGACATTAAAACAAAGGAAAAAATTTTATGTTTAAGCGGTTTAAAAAACTTATAAAACGCATCTCTGGTTTGAATGCCGATGCGGGGCAGGTGACAAAGATAAACACCAATCTGGTGTTAGCCGGAGTCATGGCATTGTCCGCGGGAAGTAATGTTTACGCTGCCAAGGATCTGGAAAAGGAAGATCTTAAATTCGGTTTTATTAAACTGACGGACATGGCTCCGCTGGCAATCGCCTATGAAAAAGGTTTTTTTGAGGACGAAGGTTTGTTTGTCAAGCTGGAAGCGCAGGCCAACTGGAAAGTATTGCTGGACCGGGTTATCGACGGTGAGCTGGATGGCGCGCACATGTTAGCGGGGCAACCGCTGGGAGCGACCATTGGTTTTGGCACTAAGGCGGAGGTTATTACCGCATTCAGCATGGATTTGAATGGTAATGGAATCACCGTTTCCAATGACATTTGGCAGCAAATGAAAAAACATGTGCCTCACAAGGATGGCAAACCAATTCATCCTATCAACGCTTCAGCATTAAAACCGGTGGTTGATAAATACAAGGCGGAAGGCAAGCCCTTTAATATGGGCATGGTTTTCCCCGTTTCAACGCACAACTATGAACTGCGTTACTGGCTGGCGGCGGGAGGCATACATCCCGGATTTTACGCGCCGCATAAGGGGGATACCTCCGGGCAGATAAAAGCTGATGCGTTATTGTCCGTGACGCCGCCGCCACAAATGCCGGCAACCATGGAGGCGGGCACTATTTACGGCTATTGCGTGGGCGAGCCATGGAACCAGCAAGCCGTATTTAAAGGCATCGGGGTTCCCGTCATTACGGACTATGAAATCTGGAAAGACAATCCGGAAAAAGTGTTTGGTGTTTCCAGGGAGTGGGCGGACAAGCATCCCAATACGCATATCGCGGTGGTAAAAGCCCTGATTCGCGCGGCGAAGTGGCTCGATGAAGAAAATAACAAGAATCGAAAGGAAGCCGTGAAAATACTCGCGAAGAGCCAATATGTGGGAGCGGACTACGAAGTAATCGCCAATAGCATGACCGGCACTTTCGAATATGAAAAAGGGGACAAGCGCGATGTGCCGGACTTTAACGTATTCTATCGTTACTACGCCACGTACCCCTATTACAGCGATGCGGTCTGGTATCTGACCCAGATGCGCCGCTGGGGGCAGATCTCCGAACAAAAACCGGATAGCTGGTATTTCGATATGGCTAAAAAAGTTTATCGTCCGGATATCTACGCCAAAGCCGCCAAAGAACTTATTGCCGAAGGAAAAATGCCTGCCAGTGACTTTCCGGATTTCGAAAAGGAAGACGGGTTTCGTGATCCGCAAACACAATTTATTGATGGTATTACCTATGATGGCAAACAACCCAATGCCTACCTGGCCAAATTTCCCATCGGCCTGAAAGGAAAGGAAGTGGTCAATTGATCGTTAAAAGCCGTTGCCCGGTAGCGATGCCGGGCGACGGTTTAATGAAGGATTGCTGAAAAACTTAGACGTGGATACCGGTATGAAAAGCAAAATAATCAATTTTCTTGAACTCATCGGATTAACCTGGGCAATCCCTGTGGTAAGACTGGCTGCCTGGGACAACCCTAAAGAACAGACAACAGTGCTGTTCCGCTTCATTGGCCTTCCCATGCTGGCGTTGATGGTATTTCTGGGGGCTTGGTCGGGTGTCGCTTCGCAAATCAAAACCAGTCTGGGACAGCTGCCGGGCCCTGTTGATGTGTGGGGACAGGCAATGACGCTGGTTGATGAACACAATGCAGAGCGCGCCAAGGAAGCCGCATTTTACGAACGGCAGGAAAAACGTAACGCCGAGGAACTGGAAAAAGATCCCGGCGCCGAAATAAAAATGCGCAGTTACACCGGCAAGCCAACATTTGCCGATCAGGTTTTTACGAGTATCAAGACGGTGTTTACCGGGTTCCTGCTTGGCACTTTGATCGCCATTCCGCTGGGTATAGCGTGCGGATTAAGTAAAACACTTTATGCGGCGGTAAGTCCGTTGATTCAGTTATTTAAACCGGTTTCGCCACTGGCCTGGCTGCCTATTGTGACCATGGTGGTGAGCGCTGTTTATGTTTCGCCGGATCCGCTATTTGCAAAATCCTATATCAATTCGGCTATTACCGTCATGCTGTGTTCGTTATGGCCCACAGTCATCAATACCGCCGTGGGTGTTTCTTCAATCGACAAGGATTTGATCAATGTCGGGCGCGTACTGCGGCTCGGCTGGTTTACGCAAGTGGTGAAGATCGCCATTCCATCCGCGCTGCCCATGATTTTTACCGGCCTGCGGATTTCATTGGGTATCGGCTGGATGGTATTAATCGCCGCGGAAATGCTGGCGCAAAATCCGGGTCTTGGAAAATTTGTCTGGGATGAATTTCAAAACGGCAGCTCCGATTCAATGGGGCGCATTATGGTGGCGGTTTTAGTTATTGGCTTAACAGGCTTTGTGCTGGACTGGATGATGATGACACTGCAAAAACTGTTTTCGTACGATAAAACACGGGAAATTAGATGACAATTACGCGGTAACAATCAAATGATAACAACTACACATAAATGCAAGCAGTAAAATTTGAGCGAGGCAATCATGCAAAAAGAATATTTGACCTTATCGAAGGTATCCATAGAGTTTCCCGCCAAACAGGGGACATTCAAGGCGCTGGATGAAGTGAACCTTAAAATCAGGGAAGGTGAATTTATTTCGCTGATCGGACATTCCGGCTGCGGCAAATCGACGGTATTGAATATTGTTGCCGGACTGCTGCACGCAACACAAGGCGGAGTTATTCTGGAAGGCAAGGAGGTTAATGAACCAGGACCTGACCGCGCTGTGGTTTTTCAGAATCATTCGCTGTTTCCCTGGCTGACCGTATACGAAAATGTTGAACTCGCGGTAAAGCAGGTTTTTAGAAAGCAGAAATCCAAAAAAGAAATGGATGAATGGATTCGTCATAACCTGGAACTGGTGCATATGAGCCATGCGCTGGATAAACGGCCCGCGGAAATTTCGGGTGGTATGAAACAGCGGGTGGGTATTGCGCGCGCGTTAGCGATGCAGCCCAAAGTGCTGC
The DNA here is from genome assembly GCA_022627515.1 of Gammaproteobacteria bacterium. Lineage (GTDB taxonomy): Bacteria > Pseudomonadota > Gammaproteobacteria > SZUA-152 > SZUA-152 > JAKEGK01. The sequence goes on along the minus strand of JAKEGK010000065.1, from coordinate 2,688 downwards.
TATTGGATGAGCCTTTTGGAGCGCTGGATGCCTTAACGCGCGCACACTTGCAGGACTCGCTAATGGAAATTCACAAGGAACTCGAAAATACCGTTATCATGATAACCCACGATGTGGACGAAGCCGTGTTATTGTCGGACCGTATCGTGATGATGACCAATGGCCCATCGGCAACAATTGGCGATATTCTTGATATTAATCTCCCCCGGCCAAGACACCGGGTCAAGCTCGCCGACAATGCGGAGTACAACCATTTGAGATCGGAAGTTTTGCGTTTTCTGTATGAGCGGCAGAAACGTCCTGAAGAACCATCAAAACCTGTGAAAACAACGGCAGGAAGTGCAACACCGGAGGCTGGCGAAAAAGCCGAGGAAGCAAAAACAGAATCCCGCAAAAGCAAAAAAGTAGCCTGATTTACGCCGCTTTTTCTGTTTAATATAAGTAGTATCCAAAGGCGCTAATTCTATAAAAATTAGCGCTTTCTCATCCTAATTTTCCAAATTCACGATTAATTCATGGAATCATACCACCCCCATGGGCTATAGTTAATCTGGAATTCGTTGATTCTTAATACAGTTTCACCAGATTCTTCACGGCGATTTTATTTTCTTCTATCCTTTTTCTGCTATCCAAGGTAGCGCGAGTAATGACGACAATATGGATTTTATTTGGTATTGTTATGCTGGGTGCTGTCATTTATTTGAATGTTACAAGCACCCAGATAATACAGTCATCGCAAATACACACCGCAAATAAAAAGCGTAATTTAATAATGGTGGTTTGGTTGGCGCCGGTCGCGGGAATTTTTATCACGCTTTATGTCATTAACCGTGATATCAAGAAAAACCAGATCAAAATTGAGAAAGATATCGCGCCCGCCATAAAGGAGCTGACCGATAAAATCAGAAACCTGGAAGCGGGTCTGAAACAAGGGGAAAAGAAACAAAAATATCATTGAAAAAATTTACCGCGCTTATTTTCGGTTTGGCGGGTTGCCCGGCATGACAAAAACAACTGTCTATAATTAATTGTGCTTTCATTTGTATCGTTACCTGTGGAGAAAATTGCATGGAAGTCAAAAACCGGTTTAAAAAAATTGTCAGTCTTATGGTGTTGATGTGCTTTACTGCAACGGGTTTTTCGCAATCCGTGCTCGCCGGCATTGTGAAAACAACGGATTTGGTTGATAAACAGATGGTCCAGGCCGGGAAGCAGCGCATTTATGATCTTCTCGCGCGGGACGACGTTCGTTCACAGTTAATCGCTATGGGAGTCAGCCCTGAGGACGCTGTTAAACGTGTGGCGAACATGAAGGATGAGGAAGTGAGCCTGTTCGCGGAAAAAATGCAGGAGTTGCCCGCCGGCGGAGACAGTGTTTTAGGCGTGCTTGTATTCCTGTTTCTTGTGTTACTGGTTACTGATATTTTGGGATACACGGATATTTTTCCTTTCGTGAAGAAGCCGGCAAAGAAATAACAATTAGCCGGAAACAACTTTGATGACGATTTACGGAAAGGCCGCCAGCTGGTGTATTGGCAGTCTTTTTTTGTTATGTGCGTGCGGCACGCTTGAAATCGACCGGATCCGCGCCACTCCGGAAGCGCAATCCGGTCAATGGTTTGTCATCGACAGCGTTCCCTTTTTCGCGCAGCAGGATTATCAATGCGGTCCGGCCGCACTGGCCATGTTATTGAACTGGTCCGGCCACTCAATCACACCTGAAGAGATTACGCCCCTGGTTTATGTGCCGGGGCGCAAGGGCAGTTTTCAAATTGAGATGCTTGCCGCGGCACGCTCTTATAACAGGATTCCCTACGAATTGGCGCGAGGTTGGGCAGCCTTGATTGCGGAAATAGAGGCGGGAAACCCCGTACTGGTGTTGCAAAATCTGGGTTTGGACTGGTTTCCCAAGTGGCATTTTGCGGTGGTCACAGGAATTGATATGGCAAACAACGAAATTATTTTACATTCCGGTATTCACAAAAATCATGTCACCGGTTTACAGACTTTTGAGCGGACCTGGCAACGCGCCAACAAATGGGCCATGGTGGTGATGACAGCTAACCGCATTCCCGCATCCGCGGATGCGTTAAGCTACGTAAAAACGGTTTCTTATTTTGAGCAACCGGGCCGATTGGAGATTGCATTGCAGGCATATCAATCCGCCGCAAAAAAATGGCCAACGCAGACAGTGGTTTTGATGGGGCTTGGCAATGTCTATTATCAGTTGGGACAGTTGGAAGAAGCCAGACAGCAATACGAACGCGCTCTGGAGATCAACGGAGATTATGCGCCGGCGCGAAATAATCTGGCGCAGATATTACTGGAAACGGGGCATCTTGAAGACGCCCTTTATCACGCACGAATTGCGGTCCGCATCGGTGGTGTTCATGCAGGGCAATTCCGGGAAACACTGGAACAGATTGAACGCCGGCAGAATAAATTACTGAATCAATAAGCCCCACCCACAGAAACTTTTTATCCTGATTTATAAAAACATTGCACGGTGCGCTAGCGCTATTCGGCAGGAATACCACACGGGTCACGCGTCATAGCCAAAATATCTCGTTCAAGATTTGTTAAATGTACCGGTGACATTCATTCCATTGTCCCTTGATGGCGCCCCGATGATTTGTTTGTAACCAATAACTGCGTCTTTGTTAACGATTTATACGGTCCAAAATCGAG
>JAKEGK010000064.1 GCA_022627515.1 Gammaproteobacteria bacterium | reverse complement strand
GTACTGGGCGGGGCGTCGTTTGTATTGCGTTCGTCAACCTACAAATATCCGGATTATGATTTTACTCCATCCACGGCGCCCAAAGAGTGGCAATGGCGTTACTTCATTCCTTATGAAATCGCAATTGATTTGGTGGGAGGTGATTTACAGTTTGTCTGGCAGCCAACCTGGATGCTGTCAAAAGATAAGCTGTTAGGCGTGCGGGGAACAGTAGCGCTGGCGGAAGGCCTTGTTGGCGAAAGCTCGCATGAAATACGGGATAATTATTTTTCTTTCGGTCTTAGTTACTCGCAATTGACCGGCAAGCAAGTGTTCAGCAGTTATGGCATTACACCCGGCTACTACCGGGCATTCCGCAGCCAGGAATCCGGCGGTGTTGACTCATTTGGTGGTGAAGTGCATATCCGCGTTCTTCAGGACAAGCTGAGGCTTGCGCTGGGCGCGCGGGATTTTGATAACACCGGTGACAGCTGGTATTTACTATTTGGCGTGACTGACATACCCGGCATCGTGTACTGGTTCAGCCGCTGAAAGCCATGCTGGCGATTGTTATAGCGGGATTGGCGCTTTTGGCATTGCCAGTTCAGACCGGGCCGGATGCTCCCGCACAGTCATCCAGACATCGCACATTTTAAACACAAACCGTGGCGGTCTTGATCTTATTCATTATTATCTTTCAGTAACCACCGTATTGCCTGCTCTTTGCTGTTCAGTAAGGTGTTGGCAATACCGTTGCAATTCATCACAATTCTGGTTAGCACCGTGAATGTTTCAAGCTTGCGCGTGACTATTGCCACTTTAATCCTGTGTTGCGGCCTGGCCCCGCAGAAAGCGTCAGCGAACGCGAAAAAATCAATGGGCGACATTGGATGGTTCATTTCCGTCGTATCAAAAATTATGTTGAAAATTTCCGAGTCTTTGCAGCTCACTATGAGGTCATGGGTCAGAGTCTTCCGCGCAGCCAAATTGGCTTGGTTGATATAGTTAACAAAGATGTAATCAGGCTGTTTATTTATTTCTATTTCGTATGTCACAGGCGTTTCCCGATATGCAATATTTTTGAGCTGCTGGACATATTGGATAGATAGTGTTGGCTTTCCGTTTTGACTAATGGCGCCAATTACATGTCAGGCGGCGCCACAATTTATGTGGCCAGTGTCTGGGTGTGAATAAAGTAAAATATAAAATCGCGAATAACTGCTTTCCTGCTGAGGCTATGCACCCATGATGTTTTTCCAGTGATGAAAAATACCCGCAGGGATTGCATGGCCTGATGATCCATGCGAAGGCGGTAATGTAGCGCTGTGCAAAATATGCCTTCATTGCATTGGAAATACTTTTGAGCGTTCGTTGTTGTTTCGGAACGCCTCGACTAGGATATATGAATTGAGGTTTGCTAGCGATCAGGTGGTTTGCAGATTTGCCGCGTAACATCAAGCTTAACTACAAGGGAACACTTCCATGAAAAAACTTTTCTTTCCATTCGTCCTGTTTTTATCTTTTTTCATCCTGGCGCCGATACAAGGTGGTGACGATTACGGTGAAACTATCAAATTGTTCAAGTCGTCCCCTGTGGTGAACAAATTTTTCAGGAACTGCTACGGCTATGCGGTATTCCCCACTATTGGCAAAGGAGGAATCGGTATTGGCGGCGCGCATGGCAGCGGCAAGGTCTATCAGGGTGGCAAAGTTACCGGCGCCACATCCATGACCCAGGTTACCATCGGTTTCCAACTTGGCGGGCAAGCGTTTAGTCAGATTATTTTCTTTGAAGATCAACGGGCCTATAAAGAATTTACCAGTGGCAATTTTGAGTTTGGCGCGCAAGCGGCCGCGGTCGCCATAACGGCGGGCGCCCAGGCGCAGGCTGGCACCACGGGCGCGTCAGCGGGAGCATCCGCGGGAGATGACGCTGGTAAACAAGCGCAGGCTGCCTACCATAAAGGTATAGTGGTATTTACACGCGCCAAAGGTGGTTTGATGTATGAGGCTAGTATCGGTGGGCAGAAATTCAGTTTTGAGCCGGTTGGTAAAAAATAAGCAGCAGTGCTTCGTGGTGCGGAAACAGTTGCAGTCATTTTGGATGTTACCGGCGGGTTTTAACGCGCGCTGGTTGCGGCAAGTCATCTTCCGGTTTCAATCAAATGTTGGCGCCATGAGGCTGTCATAAGCGTTTGTTTCAGGCGGTAAAAATAAAATTCACTGAGTTTGCAACAATATACGACATTAAATTGTCAAAAAAAATAAGGAAAAAAAGGAAGTGAATTATGGCAAACTCAAACCAATATCTCGCTGAACTGGCGCTGTACCGAAACGATCCCGAGTTGGCGCGGGTCATCGAAGAGTATGCGTTACAAGGGGATCGGAACGCACAGTACGCTCTCGGATTGATATACGCGGAAGGGCGCGGCGTGCAATATAATCCGGTTGAATCCTACGCATGGTTAACGGCCGCGATACTGCAAGGTGATCAGGATGCGGTTTTGCTGCGTTCCATGGTGGCGGAAATCCTGTCGGACGATGCTATCGAAGAAGCCGAGGAACGCGCGGGTATATTAATGATGCATGAGGATGGATTCGCGATCCAGCACTAAACAGAATATTACTAAATCGATCAGTAAAGCCGATCAGCACTTATCAATTTGTTTTCCAAATTGTTGCAACTAAAAAGCCGGTTGTTAAAAAAGTAACAACCGGCTTTTTTATGTTAATGAATGTTCCGGCAATCATTCACGTGCTGGAACTTTTCAGCATTTCATCCACCTGTTTTTCCGCCTGCAGCCAATCCTGTTCAGGATTGCCACCGGTGAAACCGCGTTTTTCCGCGATGTAATATGCTGTTTGCTGGATCAGTGTAAAGCGTTTACTATCATTTGGTTCGCCCGGCTTAACGGCAAGTTTGGTTTTTTTTGCGTTTGGGCCCGCTGTGGATTTCCTGGCGGCGGTTGCCGCCGGCTTGCCACCGGAAAGTTTCTCGATGGTTTTCTGCGTGGCTTTCGCGCCGATACTTTTTGCCGTTGCCGGTTTTTTTGCGGCTGCTTGCTTTTTTACAGCTTTTTTCGCGGACTTTTTGCTTTTTGCCCCCGCGTTGACCGCGTTATTTTCTGCCATGACCGGTTCCTGTGTGAACGCCAAGATATTAAGATTCTGTATCGCAGACTTCCATATTATGGAAGCAACGTTTGCGTAATTCGACACTGTATTTCAGCGCCCGATATTAAGTAAATGTATCAGGAAATTCGCCAAATACCAGTTTGCCCCGTGTGACCGCCTTGACTGCCGCATTGAGCGTAATCAACGGTTGATCGCAGATCACCATGTTTCGGGCGCTGCGCCAGAGCGGCAAATTCGGTTGATGAAGCAAGGTTTTCAGCAGCATGGAGTTGGCCCGCGACAACCCGCCATCCATGCCGTGAATTTTCTGAATGATAAGCACGCCGCTCCTCACTGGTTGGTGACCTTGTGATCTTCTGTTGATATATTTGATGAGCAAAATACAGGCCAGAATCCGGCGTCATGCAAATGCTTGTAACTACGTTAATATTAAATGCAAACCCAGACATGGTTCGTTGCCAATGAGTTATGCAAGCGCACCGCGCCCGCTATCGGCGCAAATATGGTGCAAAAATCGCGGCGATTGGAGTGGTAAAGGTGATCAATACATGCGTTATCAATACGAGGAACTTATCATGAGTTTATCAGCGGCGGTCAAACGGACAATATGGCTTATGATGTGGTGCGGGTGGTGTTCTATGGCAAGCGCAGCGCCGGAATTTGTCCGGGCCACAGCGGGCATATTCGCTAATCCCCATGATCTGGAACTCGATCCTTCCGGCCGCTGGGTATTTGTTGCGGATGTTAATCATCACAACATAAAAGTGATCGATGCCAAAACCCTGGAGGCGGTGGCGGTAGTTGGAGTGGGTAAATTAAATGCGCCGCATGATGTGCATTTTGATTCAGCTGGCCGTTTGCTGGTGGCGGACAGCGGCAATGACCGGATCGCGATTTATGATATTGATGGCGCCGAAGCACGGTTCATCGGCGAACTGGAAGACGGCATGCGCAGTCCCGAAGGTGTTACCAGTGATCCTGACGGTAACATATATGTGGCGAGCACCGGCAACCATAAAATCCTGAAATTCCACAATGGCAATTTAATCAAAACGGCCGGCGGCCGAGGCAGTGGCAAGCTCGAGTTTGTCCGTCCTCACGACATCGAACGCGGCCGTGACGGATTGCTTTATGTGGGTGATCCCGGTAACAGCCGTATTCAGGTGCTGACGGATGCGCTTGACTACCACGCAAGCATAGAAGACCGGAAACAGCCGTTTGATGAACCAAAATACCTGGCTTTGGATGGGGACTGGTTATTTGTCGCGGATCAACGGAATAACAGGCTGCGGATTTTCAATGCGCAAAGAAATGAAGTTGCAAACATAACCAACGCCGGTGATAAGCCGCTGAACAACATTGAAGGTGTTGAAGCGTACAATGGTCTGATATGGATTGCCGATACCTACAATGACCGAGTTGTGTTGTTTCGGTGGCCGCTGCCGGAGTAATCAATTTCGCAAGGCTGCGTTTTATCCGCGGTGTTTTATCGCATTGGTCCGCTGCAATGGAAGGCGTTTGTTTCCGCTTCTGCGCTTAATTTTTTCCGCTTAATGGCGTGGTTGAAGGTGTAAAAATTCGCTACTTCTGATAGATATCCCCGGCGCGCAATGCCGTAAGATATTGAAAAATCGATAAGATCCTTCCGTGTTGCAAAATATTAACAGCCCAGTCCGGATCATATCCGCGCATAAAGATAGCTGTAATTTGGTCGTTATATATTCGAGTATATGGTCAGTAATCGCGCGGCGGCAAGTGTGTTATTCGCGTTTGGCGCGCCGGCTTTTTTCTGGCAGATTTCAATTATTCGAGCGTAACGGAATTGTTCGCCTATACGCGTTCATATGTTCTGTTTTACGTAGTGCCGCCATATCGTTACTTTGAAATCAAAATGTATGAATATAATATCCATGTCCTGTTGTGCCATGGAGTCTTAAACAGGTGATCGACATGCTTCATAAACATTACATGATTGCTTTCATGCTCATGATGCAACTCCTTTTTGTGCCCGCTGCGAACAGCGCGTTTTATAAATGGGTGGATAAGAACGGCCAGGTGCAATACACGCAAACACCGCCCCGTGAGGATCAGATGCATCAGGATTCCGGCAAAAAAATCCTGACTGGAACACCGGCAGAACAAAAAATTCACCGCACGTTGATTGGCAACTGGGTTGGCGACCGTAAAAATGAAAACGTCTATTTGAATTTTAATACTGACGGGCGTTTTGAAGACCGTACCGAGGAGAACAACCGTTTCCGGTACAACGGCGTGGGAATGTGGGGCGTGTCTGGCGAGATGATCAAATGGGAATATGAACAGGGCAAAGGCAACTGGTCGTATGTCAAGGGCAAAACCAAACATTTCTCCTTTATTGAAAACATATCAGAAAGCGAATTAGTGCTGCGTGAACCTGACGGCACTGTGACAAAACTCAAACGAATTACAGAATCGGAGAATGGCGATGAGGATGCTGAAGGTGTAAAAATTGCGTGTTCCAAACCATTTGACAAGTCCGCGACTCCGGCGCAGAAATGGAAAATTATTATCGATAATTCGTGCAACGATCTTGTTTCGAAGCTGCTGGCGGAGGGCCTGGATCCCAATGCGGCAGAGGACGGAAAGTCCATCTTAGTTTATGCCATTGAAAAACAAAACCGGTCAATCATCAATAAATTGATTAAACATGGTGTGGATGTAAACCACAAACGCGAACCCGATGGGGCGACACCTTTAATAGTGGCGGCGCAATTGGGTGACTATCAATCCGTAAATTCCCTGATTATTGCCGGCGCGCGTGTAGAAGATTATAACCAGGCAAAATGCACCGCGCTGATTGTGGCGGCGAAAGAAAACAACATGAATATCGTTAAAAAACTGCTCAGTGTGGGCGCTAATATCAACGCTGTTGATGATAAAGGCGTGGACGCATTGAAACATGCGCAGGAACGCGGGCATCGGGACGTTGTAAAAGCCCTCCAGGACTATAAAAAACTTACTGGCACCAAATAAAAAAGAGCGCGGCAACAGGAGTTTTTGGCTCACTGGATCGCAGTTGTTGCCGCCCTTATAAAAATATTAAACAGCTTCGATTGCCAGTTTTGTAACAGTTTCCGTCCTGGATGGATCGGCTTTTTTGGCAGGGTGTTCTTTTGCGGCAGCCTGTTCTTTTATCACAGCATGTTGCGTGGCTTTCACGGATGGCTCTTGAGCGGCGCCATGCTTTTCCGCCTTTTCAAGCAGTTCCCGCACCTTGCAGGTTTCCTGCAGGATGGCCGTGGAGACACTGATTTGCTCTTTCTTTTCGGCGATCCTGGCTTCGAGCGCGCCAATCTCTTCGTTTAATTGCTTGATCTGCGCCTGCAATGCGGCTTCCTTGGCTTTTGCATCTTCGACGATGCTTGCCACGTTGATGTTGGCGGATTCCAGGGTTTTGGTCACCACGGCGACGATTACGCTGGAATTTTCGTTTGGCAGGTCGCGCATCAATGCCACCGCGTGATCAATACCATACTTGCGGTTAAGCGACATGCTTTCTAGGGAGAAGCGCTCGTCAATTTGCTCATTGGTGGATTGATGAGAATTCTCGAGTAAAGTGTCGACGTACTTTGGCAGTTCGTCGGAACTTTTTTCAGCCGTTTTGATTTTTTGAAACAAACCCATAGTTATCACCCCCAACTGTTTACAACCGTTACAACTAACAAGGACAATAAGTAGCTTACATGAATGGAAGTCCATGTAAAACCTTTTGCTTTATCATATGTGGCTAGGTGGGGAACAAGGTTACGTAAGTATTAATAATAAAGCGTCCGTTATGTAAAAACCTGATGAATAACAATCATCTGTTCTGTGCCGTGAAAAGCAAAATAAATAGCAAATTAACAGGAAGGCAGGCGGCTATATTGAATTCAATCGGGTTCCGGGATAACAATATTAGCGGACTGTATAATATCAGCGAACATCAGACAAACCGGCACAAAATTTATGGCAACCATTGAAGCGCTCACCTTCAGCATCACCCGCACATCACATCCCATTGGCCACTTATGCCAGGTGGAATATTCCTATCATTTAAATATAGACCCCGGCCAATATATTGCCGGCGTTGAATTCAGCGCGGTAATCCAGTTGCATGGCGAGGACCGGTTAATGGATCAATGCCTGGGAGAAAGGTTTTATGACGCGCATGTGGTGGATCACCGGCAAAAAATGCCCGTCAAACGCCGATTTTCCGTGCCTTGTGAAGTGCTGGATGAAACATTGGGCGTTGACAGGATTTATCTGAAACTGATTATCAAGTCAACTGACGGCGAAATACTGCGCGCGAAATCCGCGACAGTAAAAGACCGGTTTTAATTTCACGCGGGTTTATCTTCCGTTATTACCGCGCATGTTTACCGCGGCGCGATCAAATCCCAGTAAGGCGTTCCCGTGAAACGCTGAGCAAGAAAATCCACGAAGGCGCGAACACGTTGTGATAAATGCCGGGTATGCGGGTAAACCGCGTAGGCATTAATAATGGGCCATTGATAGCCAGTAAGAAGCGGGGTGAGCTGCCCCTTGTTAACCGCATCATAAACAATGAATGTGGGCTCCAGAATCACGCCAAGTCCCGCAATAGCGGCATCCCGCAAAAAATCTCCATTATTGGCGCGCAGCGCAACGGGGATTTTGATTTGCCCAGGTTGGCTGTCCGGGTCTGTGAACCGCCAGATATCCGAATCGGGAACATTGCTGTAAGACAAACAGTGGTGATGGATGAGCGCATCGGGTGTGGACGGTGTGCCGCGGCGCTGCAGATACTCAGGACTGGCGCATACCATGTGGTGAACGGTTGCCAGCGGCCGGGCAATAAAACTGGAATCACCGAGCCGGCTGATCCGGATCGCAAGATCAAATCCTTCCTGCAAAATATCCACATGGCGATCGTTGAAGTCGAGGTCAAATTGCAGTTTCGGATGGTTTTTCATAAAGTCCGTGATTGCCGGTGTCAAATGCCGTAAACCGAACGACAACGGCGCGGCGATTTTCAGCGGTCCCGCCAGTTCGCCGTGTTGCTGGGATATCGCGAGTTCCGCTTCTTCCAGGTCTGTCAGTATGCGTACCGCCCGTTCGTAAAAACTTTTTCCGCTATCGGTGAGATTGAGTTGGCGCGTAGTGCGGCGGAAAAGCTGCACCCCCAGGCGTTGCTCCAATTCCGTGATGCGGCGGCTGACCGCAGACTTGGCAATGTTAAGGTGCTCGGCCGCGGCGCTGATGCCGCCGAAGTCCACCACTTTGACAAAAGTGTGTAAATTTTCGAATCGATCCATATTGTTGCTAATTAAAGAACAATTAATTGAAAAAATAGCTGTTTATTCTCTGAAAATCAATCACTACACTAGAACTTAACGAGAGTCATTAGGCAAAGCAGCCCGAAAAGGAAGGTGAAACCATGATTTCAGACAAACAGTTAACCAAAACTCCACTGCAAGTACTGAGAATAGACGCCAGCGCCCGTTACGAAGGATCGGTGACGCGGCGGCTCGCGGACGATTTTATCAAGGAATTACAACGAAATTACGGTGGGATACAAATTCAGTTTCGTGACCTCGCGCGCGATAAACTGCCGTTCATTGACGATGCATGGATCGGCGCGAATTTTACTAAACCCGAACAGCGTACAGCGCAACAAAAGCAGATATTGGCGCAGTCCGATAGCCTGGTGAAACAGGTGCAGGACGCGGACATGCTCGTGTTCGCCGTCCCCATTTATAATTTTAGTGTGCCTGCCACGCTCAAAGCCTGGATCGATCTGGTGGCAAGGGCGGGATTGACCTTTCGTTATACCGCCGATGGTCCGGTGGGATTATTGGAAAATAAAAAAGCCCTCCTGATTTTGGCGTCTGGCGGCACCCCCATCGGCAGTGATATCGACTATGCCAGCGGCTACCTGCGTCATGTGCTGGGATTTCTCGGCATTCATGATGTCGAACTGATCAGTGCCGGGCGGTTGAATATCGAAAACACGGACAGCATGCACAGCGCGCAACAACAAATTGGGGAGGCGGTCGAAAAACTTCAGCAGGCACTTCGTGCTGCTGCTTAATCTTTAAGCCTGCATAAGACAAAGGAGACAAACATGAATATGCGTCGAGTCAAACAAATCGTTCGGGCAATGCCGGTATCGGAAGGGGCGGGAGTGACCGTGCATCGCACTATTGGGACTCCGGCGTTACGCCACCTGGATCCCTTTCTCATGCTGGATCATTTCAGCAGTGATGATCCGGACGATTATATTGCCGGATTCCCGGATCATCCGCATCGTGGCTTTAATACTTTCACTTACATGCTGGATGGGCATATGTTGCATCAGGACAGCATGGGTAACAAGGGTGATTTGCGCGCCGGCGGCGCGCAATGGATGAAAGCGGCGAGCGGGGTGATTCATTCGGAAATGCCGCAGCAAACCGCGGGAATGATGCGTGGTTTCCAATTGTGGATTAACCTGCCGGCCAGCGCCAAAATGAGTGATCCAGCGTATCAGGAATTTTCACCGGAAGTTTTTCCAGTGGTCGAGGATGACAATATACAACTCAAGATTCTGATCGGCGATTACCAGGGTCAACAAGGTCCCATCAAGGATCCTTACACACAAGTGCAATATTTCGATGTGACGATCAAGGATTACGCGGATTTTACTCATGCGCTTGATAAAGAACTGCAGGGCTTCATCTACGTTTTCGAAGGGGATGCCCGGATCGGGGACACCGCACTTCCGGAACATACATTTGCGGTGTTAAGCGCGGGCGGCGCGTTGAAGGTAACCGCAGGTAATGAAGGCGCCCGTTTGATTCTGGTGGCCGGCCGGCCGTTACAGGAACCTATTGTGCAGTACGGACCGTTTGTGATGAATACTCAGGAAGAAATTCAACAGGCCTTCACTGATTACCGGGAAGGCAGGCTGGTACGCAACAAAGCCAGTTTTACGACGGCCTGACCTTTAGACGGCAAACAAGTTACATTCCGCTTACAAACAGCAGATGCGGCATCTGGATTTGTCAGTATTTGTAAGTCAGACGCTTAGGTAAGCGCTGTATCGGGCTGATCCCAGCTTACATTTTAAACTTTTTCCTGCCATTTAATTGTGCCCGCGCCCCGCGGGCATCGTTGTTTACAATCGATTGTATATAATCGTTCCTTTAAAAAAGCCGCAAACTCTTTGGATCATATAATCAAGACTTATTTCGATAGTTTCGATAGCGTACTAAAAGTCTCAGGCATTACAATTGCTTAAATAGAATAAATCAACTCAGCGTCAATAAAATGCCCGTATCGGCAATAAAGGATTCAGCTGAGCATCCGAATACATAACGAGGGGCGAAATTCGTTTACCATCGATGACATCTTATCCGCGCAGACTTTTTACCAATGCCAATTACGTAATCGCAGCGGGTTCATCATTAATGATTGCATTGATGATCAGTCTGGCGATTACCGGCATTTCTCATATGGGTTCCATTAAGGATGCCATGGAAACCATTACCATTGAACGCGCTGAACGTATCAATATCATCACCGCCATGCGCCGTATTGTGCGTGAGCGGTCCCTGACGATGTATGCCATTTATCTCACAGAAGATGCGTTTTCGCGCGACGATGAATTTATGCATTTCAATGCGCTGGCGGAACAGTTCATCAAGCTGCGTACGCAGTTTGAGGAAGCCGGCGTATTGCCCCAGCAACAGGCCATGTTTTCCGAAGCGCTGCAATTGATCAGCCGCAGCGCTCCGCTCCAGCAAAGAATCGTCGACTTGATGATCGAAGATAATCAAAAAGATATTTACTCATTAATGTCGGCTATCGACCTGCCGTTGGAAAAAAAGATACTCACATTATTTGACAAGCTGATTGAGATCGAACAGGAGATTACCCGCAACGCCAACGCGGCGGCCAAGCAGGAATATGAAACCGCCTATTTCATGATGATCACGATTGGCGTCATTGTCACCCTGGTGGGCGTGCTGATTACGGTTCTGGTAATTTACCGGACCCGGCAAATTGAAGGCGCTTTGTTTGAAGCCAAGGAACAGGCGGAAGTCACCTTGCATGCCATTGGCGACGCTGTGATAACAGCTGACGCGCAAGGCCGGATTGTCTATTTAAATCCGGTAGCCGAGCATTTAACGGGCTGGCGCTGCGCGGACGCCGCCGGCAAGGATATTTCCCTGGTGTATCGCGTAAATGAGGAACTGACCGGAAATAAAGTGAACCACCCGGCGTATCAGGGCAATGTCGACGGGCAGGTCATGGGGCTGCATCAACACTACGTGCTTAACAGCCGGGATGAAAATGAATATATGGTGATAGATACCACGTCGCCGTTATTCAAAAACAATGGGGAAAAATTCGGCGTGGTGGTGGTGTCGCGGGACGTAACCCATGAACGCAATCTTGCCCATCAACTGTCATGGCAGGCGCGTCATGACAGTCTCACCGGCCTGGCAAACCGGCGTGAATTTGAAATATTGCTGAATACTCTGTTATCGAACACTGATCCCAACCGGCCCAAGCATGCCTTGTTATATCTCGATCTGGATCAATTCAAACTGGTCAACGATACTTGCGGGCACGTTGCCGGAGACGAACTTCTCAAGCAGATTGTCGCGCTGTTAAAGTCCAATATCCGTGAGGCTGACTTGCTGGCAAGGTTGGGCGGCGATGAGTTTGGATTGATCCTGGAAGCCTGCCCACTGCCCAAGGCCGAACGTATCGCCTCTCAGCTTGTAGAGTCGGTGAGAGATTTCAGGTTCGTCTGGAAAGGCAAGGTTTTTTCACTCGGCGTCAGTATTGGTCTGGCCATGATCGATGAGCATTGCCGGGATTCCGAAGCTATTCTTAGCGCGGCTGACGCGGCCTGTTTCATCGCGAAAGACAAGGGGCGCAGCCGCGTCTGGATCCACCACCTCGATGATCAGGATGTCGCCCAGCGTCATGGGGAAATGGAGTGGGCATCCAAAATCAATGCCGCGCTGGAAAACGACCGTTTCCTGCTCTACTACCAGAAAGTCCAACCTATCACGCAAAATGACGGTTGCAATTATTTTGAGTTCCTGTTGCGAATGGTGAACGAAAGCGGGGAAATTGTGGCGCCCATGGCATTTATACCAGCGGCCGAGCGCTTTGGCACAATGGCGGCTATTGACAAGTGGGTGGTCAAGCGGGTGCTGGGCTGGTTGCACAGGAAACACGGCAAAATCAAAAACAACGACGTATATTCCATTAATTTGTCCGGGCAGTCGCTTTGCGATGACGGGTTCCTGCAATTTTGTATTACTGAACTGGACGAGAGCAGAGTGGATCCCCGGCAAATCTGTTTTGAAATCACGGAAACCGCGGCGATATCCAACTGGCGTCACGCGAACCAGTTTGTATCCGCGTTAAAATCCAGAGGCTGCCAGTTTGCCCTGGATGACTTTGGCAGCGGTATGTCGTCGTTTGCATATTTGAAGAACCTGCCGGTTGATTACATCAAGATTGACGGCGCGTTTGTCAGCGATATGTTGTCGGATCCGGTCGACCAGGTGATGGTGATTGCGATTAACCAGATCGGGCAAGTGATGGGTATCAAAACCATCGCGGAATTCGTCGAGAATGAGGATATTCTTAATATTCTTAAAGTGATGCAGGTGGACTTTGCGCAGGGGTACGGTATTCATATGCCGGAAGCCCTCGAGCCGTTAAACTTTAAAGTTCACTACTTGTCAGACGATAAATTTAAAATCATTTAGCGTCGGTGTTTAGGCTGAAAAAAAGCAGGCTGCAAAAAACAGGTTGCAAATCAATAGGAGTGTGTCGTGGTGCGACTAAGTAAACAGAACAACTTTGTTATCGGGTCAGTTTTATTGATTGTGTTGGTTTTTCTTGCGGCGGGTGTTGTTAATGCCGCGAATGCGGATATGAGTCTGGCAAAGCACAAGGTGGTTGTGCAGAGCTCCAGTTCCGATCCGGAATTGCAGGGACTGGCGCTGGTGATCGCCGGCAATTTGCAAAAACATTACGGTATGGATAACGTCGATATCGAAGTGGTGGCCTATGGTCCCGGCCTGGGCATCCTTACCGCGGAAAGCCCCAATGCCGGTAAAGTGAAAAGCCTGCTGGAACACAACGTGAAATTCAGCGCGTGTGAAGGCACCTTGAAATTTATGGAAGCCAACAACGGCAAACGGCCCAAATTGGTTTCGGGTGTGGGCGTTGTCGAAGATGGTGTGGTGCGCGTCATTGAATTGCAGGAAAAAGGTTACGCTTACGTTTATCCGCGTTAATTTTGCGGTAACTCAAACCTGACAGTAAATCCCGGCAAAAATACCGCCGGGATTTTTTTTTGGCGGTTCCACTAAACAGTCAATTGAACCGGTGTACGGCAATACTGTGTTTGATGTTTCAGCGAACCAGCCTGATCTGAAACCATAAAAAAATAATGATTAAATTTGATTCATACGTTTTATTCCTTTGACCGGCGGATCAATGGATAAACGATGCATTTCAGTTTAACCGATGGTTTTCACAGTGTATTTTAAGATGCCGCACCGCCAGCACATTTGTAAGGGCTGGCTCCTGTTATAGGGCATGAGCGGCATTGACTGTTCGATAAAAACAGTGAATCTGCAAACCATAAGGAACAATTTTGCAGGGCTATCGTCAAAAACGCCTGTGATTGCAAAAATTAATACTATGCTATATGAATGATGAAAGTCCGGTGTTTTATTTTTCCACGATGGAGATAATTACATGATGAGAACACGTTTAATTCAAATGGCCGCAATAATGTCGATGACGGTTTTATCTTCCGCAGTGTTTGCCGAAGGCGCAGGATGCAAGTCCAAAGATGGTCACGCCAAACATGATATGTCTGCCGAAACCATGCAGGAATTCAAAAACAATCATAGCTGGATTTTTTCGGATGGTGCGGAAGCGGATAGCAATACCAAAAGCCAGGAACAGACGGAGAAATCCGGCGGCAGCTCCGCGGTTAAGACGGATAAACTGGTGGAAATCTGACAATCAACCGGTTACAGGCAAAAAAGAGGGCTTCGGCCCTCTTTTTTTTATCGTATTCACTGCTTATTTTTTCAATGTGCCTTGCATCGGTTGCATAACATGGAAGCTGCAACACTGTTTTTTATAGTGCAAGAGACTTAACTCGGCGCTATTCAGGTCAGCTATACTTTATGCAAAAAGTGCCCGGAATAATGTGAATTGGTTAACGCAGATTTTACGGGATTTAACGATAATTATGAGTGATAGACTTTAAGAGAATATGTAAGATGGCGACTTTGCAAAAACTGGGAAATGATGCCAAATGCCTGCTGAGCCAGGAGCAAATGCGCATCGGACGCTCCCCTGACAACGAGATCATACTTGATGACGAGGCGGTAAGCGGTCACCATGCGCTGATCACCATCCGTCCCCTTGCGCGCAACGAAAACCGGGATGAATACATTATTGAAGACCTGAATAGCACTAACAAAACGTTTGTTAACAACGTGCAAATCTCCAGGCATACCTTAAAAGAGGGAGATATTGTCCGGTTGGGAAATACCCGGCTTAAGTTTTCCACAAAAAATTACACCCCGCCGCAGACACAGTTCGATCAGACCCAAAAGCTGGATCCCAAAAAACCTCAGGGTTATATTTTTCCGAAATAGAAATTGCCGATGTAAAACAGCCCGGCATTGCGGTGTGCAATGCCGGATTGTTGGAATATCACGATATGCTATTAATGATGGGTGTGCGCCATGGCGTCTTTGCCTTTGGCGCTGTTTAAAGACACCATGTCCAGGTTGCCGCATTCCGGGCATTTAGTTTTGAAACGCACGATGTGATACAACGTCCAGGCGGCTGGAATGACCAGTAAAGGCAGCAGGCCGCTCATCAGCGTGACGCTGCCAACGATTAACCATATAAAAAGATCCACCAAAAAGCTTTCAAAGCATTGTTTGACCGGTTCTCCCATATAGCCGCAAGAACTGCATACTTTCATTTTCATTCGTTGAACCTCCAAAAATTCCGATGCTGGCGGGCATTATAATTTTTGGAATATTAACACTAACTGAATAATCCTTGGCCTGACGCTGCTGGCCCATCAGAACGCTGGTAAAAACCGGTAAGTGTTGATTGATCTGCATCAAAAAATACCGGATATTTAATCCAAATATGGAATGTTTTCATTATCATATTGGTGGTTTTGATTTCAATTCGAAGGTATGTTGTAAAAAAGGTAAAAATCAGCTGCTGGAAATAAAAAATGATTTTTAAACAGCGGATGGAACCACTGGTTGATGAACCATTTATCGTATTCATCGTCGGCTTTCGCATCAATAATTACTGGAAGATCCACAAATGGCTACCGGTGCTGCGTGCGTTTAAACGCATGCTAAAGGAACTCGAAAACAATCCCGGCAAAGGCTGTATGGGCTATGAATATTGGAGCGGACGTGGGCGGGCCTGTATCCAGTACTGGAAAAGCTACCAGCAACTGCTGGATTACGCCCGCGACAAAAGCGCCGGACACTTTCCGGCCTGGTTTGATTTTAACTCCAGTGTCAGCCGCGGCGGTGATGTGGGGCTCTGGCATGAGATTTATTTTGCCAAACCCGGAACCTTCAAGGCGGTGTACAGAAACATGCCCCCGTATGGTTTGGGCAAGGCGACGCAGCTGACACCGTCGAAAGCAACCTCGATCAATGTTGAATCTGAAACAGGGTGAATATATGGCTACGCGCAAATTTCAATTCCGGGTTACCGGCAGGTATGAATCCAAGAAGAATGATGTGTCCAGTTTGCTGTTTGAACATCTGGTTAACAGTGAATGGCGCGAATATGATTCCGCAAGCTATGCGGCCGGATTTCTGGTTTTGCTGTATGCCATATTGAATTGTCAGCACATGTACTTCCGGGTTAATGCGGCGGAACGTGGCCTGCAACTCAAGTCAGTAAAAGGGACACTTGAGGCGGAAGCCAATAATGACTGGGAGATGCAAAAGCTGCATATTCATTTTGACGGGCAACTCCTCAACGGCGCTCCGGCAAAGGACGACGAAGCCTACATTGTAGAACGTATGACTCACTGTCCGGTTTCCGTGAATTTGAAAGCGGCGCCTGATACGAGAACTACCATCCGATTTATTTAGTGGCTGGTTGCGGGCGGGAAACCAAACAGTGGCAATTTGAATGGCGGCACTAATATCAGGTTGAAACAATCACCCGCAGCGCGTCCAGCCGCGGCACGGCGGATTCCAGCGCATCAATTACCCCGCGGTGCTGGTGTTCAAAGTATTCGATTTCTTCATTACGTACATTGGGATTGACCTGTTGCAAGGCCTTAAGGCGGTTGATTTCCCGCTGCAGCAACTCCCTGGTATGCTGCCTTGCGTTCGCCAGGATGGCTGGCGCAGAGCGTCTGGCGAGCGCTTCGCTATTTTGAATTAATTCACGAATTTCTTTCTTGTGTGATTTCACAACTTTGGCGGCCACTTGCGGCGGCACGATTGACTGATGTTGATTGATCGTATCATGCGTCAAGCGGTCGCCGATATCCTTTCCTTTGCCGTCGATGACAAGTCTGATGGCTGTCAGCGGCAGATAACGGCTGACCTGCAATTGCGTTTTTGCCATAGACTCCAAAATAAAAACAGTTTCTACGAGCAGGTTTCCTGGCTGGATGTTTTTATGATTAATGGCGCAAAGCGCCGTATTACCCCGTTCATTGCTTAGAATCATATCCGCGGCGCCCATGACCATGGGGTGCTCCCAGGTTATGAACTGCATGTCCTCGTTCATCAGCGCGGTATGCCGGTCAAAGGTAATGGTGGCGCCTTCCTCGTGCAATCCGGGAAAACACGCCAGGTCGGTTTGCGGGCCGGGATGTAAAACAAAGCTGTTGCTGCCATGAATTTCAGCCTCGATTCCATGGCAATCGAAAACCTTTTCCAGGTAGTTCTGCAACGCTGGATCGTTATCCTGAATTTGAATCTGCTCCTTGATCCGGCTGGCGGCATCGGTTCGGCAGGAGTTAGATTCCAGTAACCTGTCGCGCCCTTTCTGCAATTCAGCATTAAGTTCCTGATGCAGTTTTTTTGTGGTGTTAATAAGGGCAGGCAGGTCTTCGATGCCCTCATCGATCTGGTGCAGTGCTTCAAGCAGTGTGGACTCCACCCGTACAAACACGCTGTGGCCGGCCGGGCAGGTGTGTTCGAAGGCCGACAAGCCTTCATGATACCACTGAAACATAATCTGCTGCGGACTGTTGCCGAGAAACGGGATATGGATTTGAATGGCCTGCGTTTGCCCGATGCGGTCCAGCCTGCCGATCCGTTGTTCGAGCAGATCAGGATTGTAGGGCAAATCAAACAGGACCATGTGATGAGCGAACTGGAAATTGCGTCCTTCGCTGCCTATTTCCGAACAGATCAGAACCTGTGTTCCGGCGTCGCGGTCCGCAAAGTAAGCGGCGGCGCGGTCGCGTTCAACGATCGTTAAACCTTCATGAAATATTGCCGCGTGTATTCCCTGCTTTTTCCGCAACTCGTCAGCAATATCCAGTGCCGACCGGGCGCTTGAAGTAATCACCAATACTTTTTCCGGCCGCAGTTCCTTCAGTTTACCGGCAAGCCAGTCAATCCGCGGGTCGAATAAAGTCCACGATGCGGATGGCCGGCTTGCGGTGTTTTGATAGACCAATTCCAGGCTCAATAAATCCTGCGGGTGGCTTATGCCGGTGGACTGCAAGTCCGCCAGGCAGGCCTGGTAAGCGGCGGGCAGAGGCAGGGGATATGAAGTCACCGTTCTTTGAGGGAAACCTTTGACCGCAGCCCGCGTGTTACGGAACAGAACGCGGCCTGTGCCATGCCGGTCCAGCAAGTGTTCCACCAATTGCATGCGCGCCATGCTTTTGGTTTCCTGCGCTATATTGTCAGCTTGCAGTTGATTAAGTAATTCCGAATTGTCAACTTCATCAATCGTGGCTAACAGGGTTTGATATGCCGGTTCGCTGAGTGTTTCATCGTGGAGCAACTCTTCAATGGCTTGCGCTACCGGTGCGTAATGGCGTTCGTCTTCGAGAAAATTTTCAAAGCTGGAAAACCGGTTGCTATCCAGAAGGCGCAGGCGCGCAAAATGACCTGCCTTGCCCAATTGTTCCGGCGTAGCGGTTAATAACAGGACACCCTTGGTTTGACGGGACAACGCTTCAACTACCAAGTATTCGGGGCTGGCTTGCTGCGGCGTCCACTGCAAATGGTGGGCCTCATCCACCACCAGCATATCCCACGTTCCGGCAAGCGCCTGCTGAAACCGTTGCGGATGCCTGACCAGAAAATCCAGGCTGCAAAGGACCAGTTGTTCAGTATGAAAGGGATTTTCCTGGGTTGCGCTTTCCTCGTCCGCCAGGCAGCGTTCTTCATCAAAGATGCTGAAACGCAGGTTAAAGCGGCGCAGCATTTCCACGAGCCACTGATGAAGCAGGGTATCCGGAACGACAATGAGTACGCGGCTGGCCCTTTCAGTAATTAATTGCTGATGCAGAATCATGCCGGCTTCAATGGTTTTCCCAAGTCCCACTTCGTCAGCCAATAAAACTCTCGGCGCGTAACGGTTTGCAACTTCATGAGCGATATAGAGCTGATGAGGGATCAGGCTGGTGCGTCCGCCGATCATGCCGCGTATTTCAGAATGAAGTTGCGCATTGACATGCAACAGTGTCTGGTAGCGCAGTTCAAACCATTTGCCGGGATCTATTTGTCCGCTGAACAGGCGGTCAATGGGTTTGTTGAGCTGAATGAAATTATCCAGTTCGCTTTCTTTCAGGCTTGCCGCCTGTTGGTTATCGCGGGTGCCATGATAAGTAAACAAGCCGTTGTGTTCAGCCACCGACGCAACCACAAGTGTCCAGCCCGCGTGACTGCGAATGGCATCACCTGGGGAAAACCTCGCGCGGGTCAGGGGCGCTGTTTCTTTGGCGTAGGTGCGGGTTTCACCAGTTGCCATAAATACGATTGTCACACTGCGCTGGTCGGTTTTAAGCACCGTGCCAAGGCCATGCTGAAGTTCCGTGTCGCTTATCCAGCGTTGGCCGGGTATAAAATCCTGCATTAACCAGTTTCTCCGTGACAATCCATAACATTATCCTGAATTGGCCATGGCGGCCAGGACCGGCATTACCTTGCTGACATTGATTATTATCTTTCGTTTTACCAGCGGCTCAGGCTAAATAATCGATTATGACATAAATTGGTATTGCAGGCTTAAGTATCCCGGATATTTTTAAATTAAGCGGCGGGCGGTTTTGCAGAGCGTGTGCAGGTTGAAAAATTTTGTGAATGGATTGAAGTTTAACAGCGTTGCCGCTGGCCACGTTCATAACGAGCCAGTAATAGTGAATTGGTTAAGATGGTGAATGAACCGAATCTTGCTGGTATCAGCCATGCGCGATAATTTTCAGCATGTCCATTGTCGTTACAATGCCAGTCAGTTTTTTCCCGCGTGTGACCAGAAGCCGGTGAATGTGGCCCTTTAGCATGGTTTCCGCGGCTTTTTGCACCGGCGCATCTTCGCTGACTTCGAATATCATGGGCGTCATGATGTCTTTGACTGTAATCATGGATTCCGATTCGATTTTCAACCGGCTCAGGTCTTCCCGGGAGATACCGCTGACAGAATGTATGTTTTTATAATAATCATGCTCTGATTCTTGGTTGTGCATTACCGGGAGCGCGTTGTTCCATGTCAGGTCTGACAAGGAAACCACGCCAACCAGTTTGCCATTGGCGTCTATGACGGGTGCGCCGGAAATCTGTTTGTCAAAGAAAAATTGCGACAGCATCTCCAATGACCAGTCATCCCTGACGCTTTGCACGTTGGCGCTCATAATGTCTTTTATGGTATTCATTGCTGCATTTCCTTCAATAATGTTGCGGCTGGAATGGAAATTCACTATCAATTTATCTGACTCAATCGGGTATTTCATTGATACATATCATAAGCAAAATCGTGCGCCGGCTGTGATTGCATGTACTGAAAAAGCAAGCGTTGACGTAAAGCAGCGAAGCGATGAAATGCATATGAAAAAGTACGGCAGGTGTGAACAACAGGGAATGACTGGGAGTATCCGACAGCAACTGGTCCGGTTTGTTTTCAGTGGCCATCGCCTTGGCGCGGTTTGGAATCAGGGCGATATAGGTGATCAGCACTGCTGCGGCGATTAACAACAGGAACTACACAAGGATTTTAGCGGTGAAGAAAATTATTTTCGCGCCACCTCGACGCGATCGGGTTCTTTTGCCACAATAGTTACGACACCACGCGCATAATACCGTTGCAATACCGGGCAGGCGATTTTGCTGGTCTCCATATTGATGAGTTTCCGGTGCTGAGTCTCCTGCTTACCGGGAATGTCATCATTGTCTGTCATGGGCGGTATAATTGGATGGACAGCAGGCAAGCCCTATAAACATAAGAATCACGAACGGGAGGAAATCATGATTGAGGAGCGCTTGACGGAACTTGAATCCCGCGTGGCCTTTCAGGATGACACTCTGCAAAAGCTCAACGATGTGATTGTCCGGCAACAGCACGACATCGAACATTTGACGGGAGAATTGCAGTTGCTGAAACAACAAATTCAAATCCTGGAGCCGTCGTTGATTGCCGATCAGAAAGAGGAAACTCCTCCCCCGCATTATTGAACTTTATTGATTTGGTGAAGGAGGTCTTATATGCCGGAAGCGGAGCTTATTTGTAAATTACGCCGGCTTACTGCAAGCCCGGTCCGAGGTGATTTACGGCTTCTACAGTGAGTATTTATGTTCAAAAGCGATGACGATATCACCTGATCTTTGATGCATACGGGCGGTTCTAGCTAAATTGTTATTTAAGTTATGGTAATCAGGTTCACAGCTATCACTGTTCCAATTACCCTAGTAAAGATCAGCGCGGACAATAAGAAATTCTCTCTGTACAGGAAAGGTTACGCGAAGCCGGCAGGCCTTTTGTGACTATTTATGAACAGCGCACAGCCCCGTAAGCTTAGAGTTTTTCCGGCCGTTAGCCGCGATCATCAGCAATTGCTTCAATCAAGCACGGTCCGGGCGAATTACCCTGAAATTAACCAGTTTTTCTGTGCTCGTGAGGAAAGGACGCCATAGGGATCTAACGCGATTTTTCCGTTTTATTCATTGAGGGTTGTTAAAGTTTTAACCTTTTTATTCCGATAAATGAGTTGCGCTGGCAATCGCAAAATTCAAAAGGATTCAGCGGATTGTGATTTCTACATGTTTCTGGAGCTTACTGAGATGCGTCGATTAAGTGTATTTTTAGCAACAATGCTAGTAGTGGTATGTCAGGCCGTTGCGATAGCGGCTGAAAAGGAAAAGTTTCCCGGGCGAACTCACGAAAAATACAAGGATGCGCCATATATCGAGTTGGAAGACCTGCATGCGAAATTCAAGGATGTGGTGGTTGTCGATGTGCGTTCCAAGTTTGAGTACGACACTCTGCAAATCAAGGGCGCCATTAACATTCCTGTGGGCACCGACGCCTTCGAGGGAGAAATACAAAAACTCCGCCAGAAGACCGACAAGCCCCTGATATTTTATTGCAATGGCCATTCCTGTATGAAGTCTTATATTGCCGTCAAGGACGCCATGAGAGCAGGAGTAAAGGATGTTTATGCCTATGATGCGGGTATATTCGACTGGGCCAAAGCATATCCCGATCAGGCCATATTGCTGGGTAAAAGTCCGGTGGATGCGCGCGATATAATCTCGAAGAAACAATTCACGGACCGCGTGCTGAATCCTGATAAATTCAGTGATATGGCGACAGATGATCCGAGCAAGGTCATTGTGCTGGATATCCGCGATAAATTTCAGCGCGCCGGCATTGGTTTCTTTCCGGTTCAGGAGCGCTGGACCAGTTTGAGTCAAATGGACAAGGTATACAGCTATATCCGCCAGGCGAAAGAAAAAGGTAAAACCCTGTTCATTTACGATGAAGTAGGCGCGCAGGTGCAATGGCTGCAGTATGCGCTGGAACGTGAAGGCGTGAAGGATTACTACTTCATGGAGAAAGGCGCGACCGGCTACTACAAGATGATTTCCCAGTTTGACAGGAAAGCGAAGAAAAAATAAGTCAGCGATCCAAAAAATACAATGAGCGGTCATTGGATCAGCTTTTGAAGTTACACAGAAGCAAAGGCCTGGTTGGCGCGCGTTAGTCGCTGCAACCAGGCCTTTTTTTTATCTCATGATTTTAGATGATCGATGATTGAAGATAACAGCCGCCGCCAGTCATTTACTGTTGCGCGGCATTTGCCCGCGCTCTGGCGGTTTTAGCTCACTGATTTCAAACAGGTATTATTTCACCGCTCCTGGAAACACCATTAAGTTGCCAGTGGTCACGCCGATATACAAAGATGATGCAGCCGTAAGTAACACGCGGCCTTCAGGGATATCACGGAGGAAACCCGCCGCGGCGGGTGAGTCAAACGGGCGGTCATTCAAAAAACCACAGGTATGCAAATTTGCAAACAAACTCTGGAAATTGAAGTCAGCTGATTATGCCGACACCTATCGTAATTTGTGACGATTCCAGTTTTGCACGCAAACAAATGTTGCGCGCACTACCGGACGGCTGTGATGTTGAGGTTACCTTTGCCAGCGATGGCGCCGAGGGGCTCGCCGCAGTAAAGGCCGGCAAGGCGGAAATCATATTTCTGGACCTGAATATGCCGGTTATGGATGGCTACCAGGCGCTGGAAGCCATCCGCGATGCCGGGCTGTCGCCAAAAGTGATTGTCGTGTCCGGCGACATACAGCCGGATGCACGCAAGCGGGTAATGGATTTGGGCGTGGACGCCTTTATCAGGAAGCCGGTCAATAAGCAGGAAATAGCTGAGGTGCTGGCCCGGCACGGGGTGAAAATCTTCAAACGCAAACATGTGCAACAGGTGGAGATTGACACCGATGTCCGCGCGGGCTGTCAGGAAGTGGCGAATGTCGCCATGGGCAGGGCGGTCGACCTGCTTGCGCGCCTGCTGAATGTTTATATCAATATGCCGATTCCCAATGTAAATACTATAGAGAAAAACGAGCTGCGCATGGCGCTGAAATACGTTGACCAGAAAGAGGCGGTGTCCGCTGTTTGCCAGGGATTCATCGGCGCGGGTATTGCCGGGGAGGCGTTGCTGATTTTTGATGACGCCAGTTTTACCGATATGGCCAGTTTGATGAACTTTCATGAGCAGCTTGATGACGCCATGGAGCTGGAACTGTTGATGGATATGTCCAGCATATTAATTAGCGCGTTCCTGAAAGGTATCGCCGAGCAGCTGGATGTGAATTTCAGTCAAGGTCATCCGATCGTACTGGGACGGCATGTAAAGGTGGACGATCTGTTAAAGCGCAGCGTCTCCCGCTGGAACAGGACGCTGGCGATTGAGGCCAGTTTTACGTTTGAAGGCAAGTCGATCACCTGCGATCTGCTGTTTTTATTTACTGAGGATTCCATCGCTCCATTATTCGAATTGATTTCTTACGTGATGCCGGCATGACAACCAGATCCGCGAAAATTGAAATTACCGAGCTGCATTGGATGATGGACATGCTGCAGTCAATCGATGTGGGTCTGATTGTGCTGGATGGCGATTACCATGTTCAGGTTTGGAACAGTTTCATGGCCAATCACAGCGGGGTGCCCGCCAAGGATATTATTGGCAAAAAACTGTTTGAAATATTTGCGGACATCTCTGAGGAGTGGTTCAAACGCAAAGCCGAATCCGTGGTATTGTTGAATTGCCGCTCATTTACAACCTGGGAACAGCGGCCGTATCTGATCAAATTCAAGAACTATCGACCCATTACCGGCCCGGCGGAATTCATGTACCAGAATGTGACCTTTATTCCTCTGACTTCCGTTGACGGAACAGTCAATCATATTGGCATCATCATTTATGATGTAACGGACAGCGCCATCAACGGCGGTGAACTGGAGAAAGCCAATAGCACTTTGCAGGAACTGAGCCGTACCGATCATTTGACCAAACTGCATAATCGCGGGTACTGGGAAGCGCGGCTGCAAGAAGAATTTCTGCGCTCCAAACGAACCGGCCAGCCCTGCAGCCTGATATTGTTTGACATTGACTATTTTAAAAATGTCAACGACGCCTATGGACATCAAGCGGGAGATGAAGTTATCCGTTTGACGGCGGATCAGGTGCGCAAAAAAGTCAGGGCAACCGATATACCGGGCCGTTACGGGGGTGAAGAATTTGGCATTATCCTGATTGATACCAGTGCTGATAGCGCGCGCTATCTGGCGGAACGATTGCGCAAGGCGATAGAAACAATGTCCATCGAATACGAAGGCTGCGAAATCTGTTGCACGATCAGCCTCGGGGTTGCCGAGTTGTCGGACAGGATTGAAGACTACCGGGATTGGCTTGCATGCGCTGATCAGGCATTGTACCGCGCGAAAAAATCAGGCCGTAACCGGGTAGTGGCGCATGAGGATGCTGACTGACGAACAGACGGCTTATAAAAATGTTTGGCTTTCCGCTTTCCACTTCTGAAGATTGAAATCCCGAAAATCCGCAATCAACTCCGTATTAAAATCGGATTG
The DNA here is from genome assembly GCA_022627515.1 of Gammaproteobacteria bacterium. GTDB lineage: Bacteria > Pseudomonadota > Gammaproteobacteria > SZUA-152 > SZUA-152 > JAKEGK01. Next base: position 9,111 of record JAKEGK010000064.1, on the reverse strand, counting down.
AAATCGCCTGAAAACAGTTTGACGGGTGGCCAGTTTTAGTTGCAGGCCGGTCCGGATTCAATAAACATTGAGTCATAATTGATTGTATTTTCTTATCCCTGTTTAAGAATTTTTTATTCATCAATCCAGAAAAATTTACTAACATTCCAATTCGTTATCCTGTTCTCTGCTAAGTAAAATTTTGCCTGTATCCAGTAACGAACAGGTTATAACTACCTAAAGCAGATACCTTGCGCCTTTCGGGAGGCGATGCTGGGCAGGTAAAAAAGCATAACCTCCAGCAGTAAGAGAATGACTATTAAGCAATCAAATCACGTGCTATTTATCTGCTGGCTACTTAGGTACTTCCCTTTGACATACGTAGTATTTGCGGGAGTAGTGCGCTGACACCAGGCAATACAAATGAATTAAGCACTGACTACAGCGAGGGTTTAGTGATAAGGAAACAACACGCGACGTTGCAGGTTTGAAGTTGTTCTCACTGACACGCCACGTTAGCGATTAACTTTTGTATTGCGAAGTCTCATGAGTTTTGACTATTATGAATTCAAGGAGCAGGCATGATGTGCAGGCAATCAAGTAACACAATAATCGTCACAGAGTGTTGCAACAATAAGTTCTCCAGCAAAACGCTCTATAACAAAAAATTTTACAATGATTGCTGTGATTGCGGTTCCTGCAATTGCGCTTTATCAATGAAGGCAGCGCTCACGAATTTAAACTTGCTACTGTTCGGGGTCACCAAAACAATAATAACAATGGTGGGGAATGCCGTTGCATTTAGTATAAGTCTTGTTTCTGCTGTGCGAGCAAAATCGGATTCCTGCTATTTGCAACGGCAATTTTCCTTCGCCGGAACTGTTCACAAATTCCGGCTTCAATTGAAGAACACAACGCCGTGGTGTACGGAACTCGCACCACAACCTGTATCAAGGCGTATTCTCATATCAAGACGTGGAGAATTGCACCTGCGCCGCAGCCATTAAAATCGGAGTCTGATATGCCCGCACATATCCCGGTTTATTCTGACGAAAACAATCTGCACTATATTTCCGTTTTCGTGGAGGAATCTGATGGAACGTTCAAACGCACCCAGTCAGAACCTCTGCGTTTATTGCGTGACAACATCGATGGCATATCAATATCACAGGGTAATGTCATATCGACCAAGTTTGATAAAAATTCACGCCGCTGGAAAACACCAACTGTTTCGTTTCACTACGGCCGGCCGCAAAGCATTTACCAGTTTTTACGGGAGAAAATCGCGGCCAACCGGTATTACGTATTTACCAAGCCCAATCTGTCCGGGAGAATTATTCAGTTTTCCCTGCATGAACTCAGACTGAAACCATCCATATCGCAGCAAAAATTGAAATTACTGAAAGAAAAATATGTCGAAGCGCTGGAATTATGGACTGCAGAGCAATATAAAATTCATCAACAGCAGAAAAAAGCGGCAGGCGGCGGAATCAAAGCGCGCCAACAACGCCTGTTGGAAAAGAAAAAGCAGGCGCTGCAGAAGTTAAAAGATAGTCACCACCGGCCTGGCACAGTACAACAGCGGGCCGAGGATTTTATCCGTTATGACAATCTCAGTATTGCAATCCCGGAAAATCTGCCAGTCCGCCAGAATCCCAAGAAGTCTCCTCTGTCCATATTCCGGCCCAGGAAGTCTAAAAAATTAACTGAGTCAGTTGAACGCGAACGGGATAATCAAGCCTATCAGCGCTTTATCATTAAGCTGGAGTGACTACGCCGGCCGGCAATCGTTTGGCACGTGAGGCGTGAGCAGGCCGGTTAGTGAAGGGCACGATTTGAATTCCGGCCGGCCGGCCGGGAATGATAAGTCAATATATTGTTTTTTGCCTGTTCATAAACGGTGTCTGAAAACACACCTTCATCCCTCAAGCGGCGGAGTTCGCTGAGTTCAGCGGCGAGGGCCTGCTGCTCGCTGAAACGGTTTCCCGATTTGACGGCATGTATACAATTGACAAGTTGCCCGGCGAACTGTTTAAAGCTTTTCTTTGCCGGATTATTGTATAGCAGACTGGCCAGAGGAACCCGGCCATAGTTGGAATAAAAGATCAGGACATGTTTGTATTGCTTGACGGCGTAAACAATCATTATGGCGCCAGCGGTGATAAATAATATAGGCAACGCATACATGTATAGACTGTTGAGCCCGGCGATGCCAAGTTGTATTAAACGATAGGTTAATCCGGCCAGCCCAAACAATATACATGCAATCAGAAGGTAACGAATCTTGAAGGAATGTTTCCGGACAGGATTTGCGTCGAGCAGGGATAGGTGTATGTTGTAGGTTCTGGTTTTATTGGCGTTTTTCGCGTTAATATTGAGGAATTTTTTATCAAAAATGCGAAATAGTTTTTGCTGTTCTTTCCATTTGGCGTTTTGCAGTAATTCCAGGGTAAGCTGGTTGAGTTCGATTTTCTCAATTTTGTCTTCGAACTCGTTGGAATGTAAGACTATTTGCTCATTGGATGTCTGTTTATTCATAAGCGCTACTGGTTACTAATTAGTATTCAGGTTGCAAAGAGGATTTCTCGGTGTAACAGGGCCGGATTAAGCCTGAACTAAATTGCAATAACAATAATCTGATAATGGTAGCTTCTATGCTATCGTGTAAAACATAAAGTATTGCAGACTTCCGGACAGCCAGCCAGTCTGTGGAACTATCAGCCGGCGCAGGCGGAGGATGCCTTGCGTTTGGTTAACAACAGTAAACAAAACCTATTATCGATTATTAATAGGATTAACGGAAGCTTCTGCGGAAATTTTACAGCAGCTTCAGATATTATTTACATTTTTTTGACAGGGATCACACCAGAATGGCGCTTACTTGAGAAATCAAACAAGTTAAATCTTGGTTACCAGCAGCAGCTGCCAGGCGCGATGAAAAATACGCTGTAAATACGTCCTTGTAGCTCGATGGCGGCATCCCTGCCGCCAACGATTTTTTCATTGCGCCTGGCAGCTGTTGCTTGATGCAGTACCCGGTTTTGAGAATATTTGTATGCCGGGCGAATTGAGTAAGTGCCATTCGGGTCACACCAATTATTTTCAATGGCTTGCAGGAAACAAGAATGACGGCGAAAAATCTATTGTTTATTTGTATTACTATAACTGCATCAGCAGGGGCGTCTGCTATTTTTGCGCAAGAGCGTAACGTGGACGCCGCAATCGCCGCGGTGGAAAATCAGGACTATATGACGGCGTATCAGATTTTTAAAACGCTCGCTGTGGAAGGCGACGCGGAAGCGCAACACAATCTGGCGATTTTGTACCGCCAGGGTAAAGGTGTTATGCAGAACCCGAAGCTGGCAGCGGTATGGTTTCGTAAGGCGGCGGACCAGGGTTTGGCCAGTGCCCAATACTACCTGGGGCATATGTATGACGCCGGGGAAGGGGTGGAGAAAAATCCGCAATTGGCGGTGCAGTGGTATCAGAAAGGCGCGCAAGGCGGAGATCCTTTAGCCCAGGCCAATCTTGGCGTTTGCTACGCCAATGGAGAAGGTATCAATCAGGATATTGTGCTGGCCTATGTCTGGTTTAGCCTGGCGGCATCACAAGGGCTTACTGCCGCGCTGGAAAACCGCAACCTGCTTAAAAAAGATATGTCTGATGAACTTCTGCAAAATGCCCAGCGCCTGACGAGAGATTATTTCAGCCGGTATGTCGCGCCATTCCAGGTTCAGGTCAGCCAACAGTCCGGAAGCAGCCATCCACGGATTCCGGGCGGTCATCAGGGTATCCGTACAGAGCCTTCCGCGGCCGCCACACAATCCGCACCTGCCACAGAACGTTTGCCGCCGGGTCATGGCGGCAATTAAAATCATTCACACTGCAACATTTTCAATGAACGCGTTAACGCGGTAATCAATTTTAATTTTCGGAATGTTCCTGGGACGCGGCTTTTTTCAATTCCGCCTGACGGCCCGTTTTTGGGCGGGGTGGTTTATCCATGTTGCGTTTGTGTTTTTTTACCGGCTGGCGTTTTTGCGCCGCAGAGTGCGGCCGTTTTAAAGGCAAACCGGGTTTAGCCAGCCGCGGCTCCAGTCCTTCAATGACGGTCTGGGAGATTTTATTGCCGGTAAATTTTTCTATTTCATACAGGTAAGCCCAATCACTGGGTCCCACCAGGGAAAACGCAATGCCATTCATGCCGGCACGGCCTGTGCGTCCGATGCGATGGATATAATCTTCGGCAACCTGCGGCAGATCAAAATTCACGACATGGGTAATGGTTTTGATATCCAGGCCGCGCGCCGCGACATCCGTGGCAACCAGTACCTGCGCGTGATTACGCTTCATAATGTCGATCGTGCGTTTTCTTGCGGTTTGTTTCATGTCGCCATGCAACACGGCGCTCTTGAAGCCGCGTTCGTTCAGCTGATCAGCCAGTTTTTCCGCGCTGCGCTTGGTGGATGTGAAAACCACCGCTTGCTGCAACTCACGGTCCTTCAGGATATGGCGCAGTAATGCGTGTTTATGGCTATAGTCGTCCGCCTGCAATATATGCTGCTTGATTGCTTCATGTTTTTTAAAGGCGTGGGTTAGTTCGATTTTCACCGGATTGGTCAATAACTGTTGCGCAATGTCCTGCACCTCTTTTTCAAAGGTGGCGGAAAACAACAGCGTTTGGCGTTGTTCAGGCAGTTGCTGGGCGATGGTTTTCACGTCATTTACAAATCCCATGTCCAGCATGCGGTCGGCCTCGTCCAGTACAAAAATTTTGATCTGTGACAGGTCAACCCGGCCGTTATTGAGGTGGTCTATCAGTCTTCCAGGTGTGGCGATAATAATATCCAATGCCTGGCTTAATAAGCGGATTTGCGGCGGATACGGCACACCTCCCACAATATTGGCATAGCGAATGCGCATGAAGCGGCCGAGCTGGCGAATGTTTTCAGTAACCTGATTGGCCAGTTCGCGGGTGGGTGTAAGCACCAATGTCTGTGTTATGCCGGTGTTGCGTTGCACCGTCCAGGTTTTGGCTAACTGTTGGAGTGCCGGTATGACAAAAGCAGCCGTTTTCCCCGTGCCGGTTTGCGCCGTCGCGATGATATCCTGGCCTTGCAGCGCCAACGGGAGCGCTTTTTCCTGGATTTCGGTAGGGGATTCAAATCCACAGGTGTTGATCCCTTTCAACAACAGCGTGTGCAGTTCAAATTTTTGAAATGGCAAAATAACAACCTTCGTCAAAGAGAACAGCCAGTTTATTTTGTTTTTTCGGTTTACTCATGCGGGGCGATTCGGACGGGAAGCTACTGGCGCAATTTCCAGATCACCTGGTTTAAAAGGCGCAGGGCCATGTGGCCGGATCTGGAACCAGTTTGGCCGAAAATCGAATCGCTGATCGATAAAACCACATTACCCATGTTTAATGTTAAGTTTGTGTACTGTCCATCCAGCAAACCGCTGAATCCGGCAGGGGTAGCAAACGGAAATCAGTACCAGGCCGGGCGAGGCGCAACTATACGCAAGAACGTTTCTAAATTCCAGCGCTTGGCTGCCTATCCCCGGCGCTTCGGGTAAAACCGGGATTTTTTCGTTGTTTGTGTCACAACACCTTGTTTTATATAGTAATTCAACGAAATATGTGCATCCGGGCCGCATGAGCTCATACGTTGCAATCAAGGATCATTTTTCCGCCAATTACAACTGCCAGTTGTGACGAATGGTTTGACGGTTTATGTTAGGCCAGTCAGCGGTTTTAGTACTGGCTGTCGCCGGGCCGGTGGGCGCGCCGGCGTAAATGCTTTTATCAAAATCGATTGATTTTATTTCAGATTTTCCAGCGGGAGGTCGAAACTTATGGTGTGTACGGCTTGCTGGTTGTCCGTAAATTACTTTTAGAAAAAACGATATGTTTGGCCGATTGTCTTTGCGGCTGAGTCTGACCATCGGGATTGCTATTATGGGAATCCTGGGGGTAATTCTGGCCCTTTATGTCGATGTGACTTATCGCCGTGTAGCGCTGGACAACCAGCGCGTGGCGATCGAGGAGATTATGCGCCTGCGAGTGGGCGATCTGCTGGCGGAACTGGAAAAATATTCGCGCGATCTCGGACAAACCATACAAAATAATCAGGCGTTCCGCGAGGATTTGAAAATCCGCAACGCGCAAAACCTGCATAACTACCTGCAGCAGCATTTTCACCAGTATTTTGTTACCGCGGGAGTATTAAAGCTGAACAGCCTGATCGTGCATGATGCACAACTTGATTTGATGGCTATAGCGGTGGATGACACAAAAGACGCTGCCCCTCGGGGTGGGGCAGCCTGCGGAAATTTGCACACGATCGCGCGCTTACGCAATGGTGTAGACCGGTACAAAGTAATTTCCGAATTATGCCTGACCAAAGGCTATCCCTTCATGCATGTATTGATTCCCATCGGCGGACTGCGCTTGCTGGGTTACCTGGAAGTTGTCACTGATCCTACCTATACCGTTTCCCTGATCGAAAAGGAACTCGGCATGCCCTTGCGTATTGAGTACCTGGACAGCTCCATTGCGTTTCAATCAAAGCATTGGCCGGAAGGCGCGATTCCCGAGCATAGTATTGTCGCTCAATTTTCCCCGCTAACCGTATCGGGCCGGGAAGCGTTCCGGCTTTACGTGATCAGGGATGTCAATCAGTATGAAAAACAACTGCTCAAAACACGCACTGCGTTAATGCTGACTGTCGTTGTGGCGACATTGCTGGTGGCGTTGATAACCATGTTTTTTATCAAGAAGACAACGCTTGATCCCCTGCGCCGGGTAGGTATGCATTTAGGCAAAATCCGCCGCGGCAGTGAATACTTTGGTAAATCCATTGAGCTGCAGGGTAACAGGGAAGTGCGGGAACTGGCGGCGGGCCTCAACGAAATGACCGCCGAACTCAAGCAACTCTATGACGAGTTGCAACACACCAATGAAGACCTGAAAGCGCAAATCAAGGAGCGTGAGGCGGCGGAAGTGCAGCTCAAACTCAGCCGTGACCACCTGGAAGAACTGGTGGAACAAAGAACGGCGGATCTGGCCATTGCACGCGATGCAGCAATCCGGGCCAGTCAATCCAAGAGCCAGTTTCTCGCCAATATGAGTCATGAACTGCGCACGCCGTTGAACGCCATTATAGGCTACTCGGAGTTGCTGCTGGATGAATCGCAAAGCAACGAAGATGAGATGCTGACAAGTGATTTGACAAAAATTCATTCTGCGGCGCAGCACCTGCTGGTGCTGATAAATGACATTCTTGATTTAACCAAAATCGAAGCGGGCAAGATTGAACTGGACATCTCTGAAATTAATGTCGCGGAGTTGATCCGGGAAATTCAACAAACCGTTCAGCCGGTAGTCAGCAAAAACAACAACGATTTCACTATTGATTGCGATGAGTCTTGCGGAGTTATTTTTGCCGATAGCCTCAAACTGCGGCAGACTTTGCTGAATATCTTGAGTAATGCCGCGAAGTTTACCCGGCACGGATCAATCAAACTGCAAGTCAGGCGGATAACGGAAAACAACGGGGAAAAAATCGTCTTTTCGGTTACTGATACCGGCATTGGCCTGTCCAAAAAGGAAATGGCGAAAATTTTTAATGCGTTTACTCAGGCGGATTCATCCACCACCCGTGAATACGGAGGAACCGGACTGGGCCTGGCGATCAGCCGTAACTTTTGCCAATTAATGGGCGGAGACCTGTCCGTTACCAGTGTTAAAGGCAAGGGCTCCACTTTTTCCATAATGCTGCCTGTGAAAGTGAAGGATATTACACAGAGCGATCTTGAGCGCAATGCTGCGGTTCAGCCAAACGATGCGCGCCAACAACGGATAAATTTAACGGATTCACAACGCTTTGAGCGCAGGACCTATATCAGTTCCATTCTGTTCGTTAATGAAGTGCCTGTGATTGCTCAGCAATTCGCGCGCTATTTCAAGCTGAAAGGTTTTACAACCCAAACAGCGATTGATGCGGAAGCCTGCGAAAATTTTATCGCGAGTCAATTCTTTGATATCGTAGTGCTGGATGTATCGCTGGCCGAAAAAATGGATTGGCGTTTATTCAGTTATATTCTGAATCATCCCAACATGCGTGGCGCCTCAATCGTTCTGTTGGGTGACAGAGATCAGGCGGGCAAGGGATTGGCGATGGGTGCGGTGGATTGTCTCGCAGTGCCTACCGATAAAACATTGCTGCAGGCGGTTATAAACAGTTGTGTGCGCCGCCGGGCAGCGCAAACTGGCGTTATTACACAAACTAAATGATAATAGAACGGACTGACTAAAACTGCAGCTCAAAATACTCCTGCTTAAATTTGGCTGAAAAAATGGAATTTCCGATGGTTGATATATCAATAGCTAAAAGTGCGGATGAGCTGTTTCAGCGTGTAGCTGATTACTGGCGGCAATTGGCAAAAACCGCGCTCCGGGACCATGGAAAATTTCATGTCGCGCTGGCCGGCGGCAGCACGCCCCGCGGTCTGTACCGGTTACTTGCCAGTAATGAATATGCCAATCAAATTGACTGGCAACATACCCGGTTTTATTTTGGCGATGAACGCGCCGTGCCGCTGGATCATGAGCAAAGCAATTTCCGCATGGCGCGCGAGGCGATGCTGGACAAACTTGTAATACCCGCTACCAATATATTTCCGTTGCTTACCGACCTCGATAACCTGGACAATAGCGCGCGGCATTATGAAAAGATATTACGCCGTGAACTGCCGGTTGATGAGCATGATATTCCGGTGATTGATCTGATCTTGCTGGGAATGGGCGATGATGGCCATACGGCGTCATTGTTTCCGGGGTCAACAATTTTGGCCGAACAGTCCCGGCTGGTAGCGCCTGTGTTTGTCGAAAAACTGCAAAGCTGGCGTTTGAGTTTTACCTATCCGCTGATTAATCATGCCCGGCATGTTGCGGTGATGGTGAGCGGCAAATCCAAGGCGGAAAAACTAAAAGAGGTATTGGTGGATAAAACCGGTGGTAATCCCGTGGCAAGGATTCAACCGCTGGGTGAACTTGCATGGTTTGTTGACGGCGACGCCGCCAGCCTGTTGCCTGCTGATTTAACTAAAACCAAATAGACTAATTCTACT
>JAKEGK010000063.1 GCA_022627515.1 Gammaproteobacteria bacterium | reverse complement strand
CCTATCCATGGCGGGAGCGCAGGAGTTTGCGGGTCTATCAATACGCCCTGTCGCAAGGCGTATTGTTGCGGCCCCTGGGCAACGTGGTTTATTTCATGCCGCCTTATGTAATTACCAAAGAGCAAATTCACTACATGGTTGACGTAGCCAGGCACGGTATCGACATGGCGGCGCAATAGTTAATATTAACGATAATTACTGGAAATAATTTATTCCGCGGCGGAGATGCTGATGTTGTGCTGTTTCAGCCGTGCCTCGAGTTCGTATTGATCAGGAATTAAAGCTGCTTGTTTATCAACAATGACGTGGCGCATGATCAGTGTGTCTGTCTCGCCAATCTCCGGGGCGTTCTGGATATTTTTGGTATCAACACTCATTAGCCGCGGAATGCCGGTCGCCAACAAGGCATAAAACGGCCGGTCCGGATCCGCCGTGACGGAGTTGAGGATGATGATGCGGCTGCGCCGGTCAGGTGTGGAGCTTGTCTGGTCGATCATTTTCTCAAAGCTGACGACAGGGATGCGGTATCCGCGCCATGATATGTAACCCAAAAACCATTCCGGCATGTCTTCCGGAAGTTCCGGCGGCGTGTAAGCGACGACTTCCGCAATAGCCGTATTCGGCAATATCAGGCGCAGTACCTCAAGGTTTATCAACTGACTTCGGACGACGATCGCTTTTTCGGCCATGCTGGTGTTTACCCGGATTTAGTGGTGTGTACCTGGAATAGAAATATCTGATCTGAAATCTGCAAGAGCGTTAAATAATCTTTACGGTGCGCCGGCGAAAAACTTTATTTTGCCTTGCGGTAAAATTCATACAGGTGCCTGGCCAGTTGTTCCGGATTGGCGCTATAAGATACCTTTCCGGTCTTGCGCGCCTGGTCCGGCATGCTGCTGACCACGCAGCTCGCAATATCCTGGGCCCACACAATGCCACCGTTTTCCGCAATCGCTTCACATCCCCTTGCGCCATCATCTCCCATTCCGCTGAATACGATGGTGCCGGATCTCTGACCGTAACACCGCGCAACTTCTATCATGACGTTATCAATACTGGGTGAATAGATCGTTGCCGGGGGCGCCTGCGTTAACGCGAGGAAACCGTCTTTCGTAATAGAAAGCTGTTTATCCGCCGGTGTCAGGATGACTTCACCATGTTTGAGCTTATGACCGGTTTTGCCGGGTAACACATCAAACGCCGTTACGCGGTTCAATTGTTCCGCCAACAACGATACGTGGTTAGCGCCAATGTGCTGCGCCAGAATAAATACTACCGGCAGGTCTTCCTGGATAGCCGCCAGAAACTGGCGTACCGCCTGGGGACCTCCCAGGGATGCCCCGAGAACCCAAACGTTAATATCCGCGTTGTCCACTGCTTTTTCGGGCCCAACGGATTTAACCGGGGTTTTGGTTTTGGCTGGCGTCTGGTTGACGGTTGCTCCCGCGAATACATCCGGCGTAGCCGCCGGTGTTTTAGGGATCTGCGGATTAACCATGGGGAAAGGAGTTTCGTCCGCCGGGGATTTTTCAACCGCTTTTGCCCCGTTCGCCATTTCCGTCAGTTTGCCGGCCAGTTTTTTTGCCCAATTATCGCCGGATGCCGCCAGGCTGACACCTTCCGGGCCGCTGTCGTTAAACAGAATCGGGGTACTACTTTGCCCGGTGAGGATATCAAGGAAATCCAGATCCTCGTCCTCATCATCACGCAAATCGATGAGCAGCACATCAGGGGGATTTTTTTTCAGCGCAGTCAGGAATTTTTCGCCAATAGCTTCGCTTACAACCACTTCAAGCCCGTTCTGTTCGAGCATGGTTTGCAGGAGTTGGCGCTGATTCTGGGATGAAGCAAATACAGCTACCTTGGTCGTTGTGGCAATTTTGGGTTCCAGCATTTATTGATCATTCAATAGGGACTGGATATTTTCCAGTAGTTCATGTTCCTGATACGGCTTGCCCATATACATATTAACACCAATATTTAGCGCCCGGTCACGATGCTTGTCGCCGGTCCGCGATGTAATCATTATTATCGGTATATGTTTTAACCTTGGATCACTTCGTACGGCAGTTGCTAATTCGTAACCGTCCATTCGCGGCATTTCCACGTCGAGCAGAATGATATCAGGAATATTCTCCAACATTACGGTTAATGCATCCATACCGTCTTTGGCGGTCAGCGGTTCGTAATTGTGACGGTTCAAGAGGCGCTGCGTGACTTTGCGCACTGTAATGGAGTCGTCCACGATCAATACGACAGGCGGTTTTTCCGCCGGGACGGCGGCGGCCACTTCACGCACTTCATCGGTCTTTTGCAACGCGTGACTGGTGCGGATCAGCGTGCTGAGATCAAGAATCAACGCCACTTCACCATCGGGAAGTATGGTGGCGCCTGAGATACTGTTGATCGAACTCAATTGTTGCCCGACTGATTTGATAACAATTTCCTGACGGCCGATTAATTGATCCACCTGCAGCGCCACACGGTGTTCACCACTGCGGGCCAGGAGTATCGGGAATTTGCCTTTCTCCGGCATTTTGGCCGGCGCCGTGCCATGCAGCACATAGCCAATGTGCAAGTGCTCGTATTGATAGCCGGCGTAAACATAATCGGACGCTTTGCCGAAAACGAGTTTGTTCAATTCTTCACTGGTGACCCGGACAACGTGTTCAATGTTGGACAGGGAAATGGCATAAACCGCCTCATCCACCTGCACCATCAAGGCCTGGTTGATCAGTACGGTGAGAGGCAGGCGAATGGTAAACGTTGAACCCTTGCCTTTTTCAGTCGCGATATACAGCGAACCATTGAGCTGCTTGATTTCGGTATTGACCACATCCATACCGACACCGCGTCCGGAGATCTGCGTCACCTGCTCCGCTGTGCTGAAGCCGGACTGAAGAATAAAGTCGAGTATTTCGTCATCATCCACCTTGGAATTTTTATCGATAAGGCCGCGCTCGATGGCTTTCCTGCGAATAGCGTCTACATTCATCCCGGCGCCATCGTCGGAAATCCGCAACACCACTTCAGATCCTTCGCGGCTGAAATTGATGGCGATCACGCCGATCTCCGGCTTTTGCGCTTTTTTACGATCGGCGGGTTTTTCGAGGCCGTGGTCAATGGCATTCCTTAATATATGTTCCAGTGCCGGAACAATACGATTTAACTGGGAGCGGTCCATTTCACCTTCCGCGCCGTGGATCTGCAAATCCGCTTCCTTGCCGGTTTCCTGGCAGGTTTGGCGCACCACGCGCCGCAGCCGCGCGACTACGCTCGAGAAAGGCGTTAAGCGCGTCTTCATAAGCGCTTCCTGCAAATCGTTATTAATGCGCGATTGTTGCAGCAATAATAAATCCGTATCGCCGGACAGGCCTTCCAGAGCGTTTTGAATACTGGTCAAGTCGTCAAAACTTTCCACCATGCTTCGCGACAACTGCTGCATGTAGGAAAAACGGTCCATTTCCAGCGGATCAAAGGAGAGGTCCGTTGTTGTAATGGAGACAGAACCTCCTGCTCCTACAGCAGATGCATCCGGGATGTGCCGGTACATAATCTGCGCTTCGGTTTCCATCTCAAAATTTCGCAACTGTTCACGTAAACGTCCGACGGTCTGCTGCAATTCCTTTAGATTGAAGTGCCACTGTCCCAGTTGTTGGGCAATACGCGCGTTATAGATGTTGACTTCGCCCGCGTGGTTGACCATGTGGTCAATCAGTTCCGATTTGACACGAAATTGCTCTTCGGTCGCGCGTACCTTGGATTGCGCTGTCTCTTCCGGTCTTTGAATCAGCGTCGCGTCATAGTCGTCCTTGCTGCGAAAGCCGGACAAGCTAATCAGGCTGCCTGGCGCGGCTGGTTCAATGCGCGCTGGCGCCGGTTCGGGTTTTTTCTTTTCTGCTTTTGGTTTTGGTGCGGGCTTTTTAATTTCCGCCGCCGGAGCAGGTTTCCTGGCCGTTTTAATGGCGCGTTGTTCGATATCCGATATGCCTTCCAGGGCGGATCTTCCCGCCAGCAAGTTTTCCAATTGCTTGATCAGTGATGACGGCGATCCCAATGGCTGATGATGCTTAACCTGCTCGATGGCCGCAGCCAGCCAATCATGACAGGCATGAACAACCCTGGGAAATTCATTCGTAGGATTCAATCGGCCTTCAGTGACCGATTCCATAAGTGATTCGATGGCATGACTTAAGTCACCAACCGGTTTAATACCGGCCATGCGAGCGCCGCCTTTTAAGGTATGTAACGCACGCTGCACTTCGGCAATAAGTTCACGATTCGCGGCGTCTTTTGACCAGTCGTGTAGAATCCGGTCGATGTTTTCCTGAATTTCCTCGGCTTCCTCCAGAAAGATTTCGACTAAATCTTCGTCGTATTCCATCGCCCCGGATTCAGGCGCCGGGACAACGTCTGGTTTGCCGGCGGCTTCCGTGGGCTCCATGCGCTCCTCAATTTCGAATGCTATGGTGTTTTCGGTAACCGCCTCGCTCACTGGCGATTCTGCCAGTGTAATGGACTCTGTCACGGCCGAGTCGCTGATGTAACGGTGAATCGCTGATAATAACTCTGACGCTTCCGGAAGTTGTCCCCGGTCACGGATTTTTGCCACTGCGCTGCTTATCCAGTCATGAGACCGTTGAATCAGCAAGGGAAGTTCATTGGTCACGGCCAGTTGTTGTTCTGTGAGCTGTTCCAGCAGGGTTTCCATGGCGTGGGCGACATCCGCCACTGTATTAACGTGCGCCATGCGCGCACCGCCTTTCAGGGTATGCAACGCGCGTTGCAGTTCAGCCACAAGCTCCAGATTGCCGCGGTCGGTCAACCATTGCTGTATGACCTGTTCGATGTTTTCCTGAATATCGGCGGCTTCTTCCAGGAAAATGGCTATAAGGTCATCATCCTGCGTTTCTCGAGCGGCTTCCATCACTGGTGCGGCAGCTGGCAGTACCGGCGCAAAGGACAGCGTCAGCTCTTCTTCCAGCGGCAACGCATCCTCGAGTGCCTGTTCTTCAGCTTCAAGCGTGGATGTTTCGCCTGCTTCAATCCGCTCATCTACAGGCTGTGCATCGATGTATGACTGTATGAGATCCAGCAGTTCGGTGGCATCTTCAAGTGATTTGCCAGCACGCACCGATTCCACCGCGTGTGATAACCAGTCCTGGCAGCGTTGCACCGCCCGGGGGACGGCCGCCGACGATGTTACCGTGCCGTCTGTAATGGCTTCGAGCAGTGTTTCTATACGATGGCTGAGATTGGCGATGGGTATCAGATTGGCCATGCGCGCGCCGCCTTTCAAGGTATGTAGCGCGCGCTGTAATTCGTCCATGATCGAGTGTTCACTCGGATCACTACTCCAGCCCTGAATCAGCGCTTCCGTGTTGCGCAATAGCTCTTCGGCTTCATCCAGGAAAATGCTTATTAATTCCTCGTCGACTTCTTCCTCGTCAGCCAGGGTGATAGCTTCGGATTCCGGTTCAGCACTCAGTTCGATTTCTTCCACTTCAATACTGCTGGAAAGGCCGCCGAATGCTTCGTTTGAGGCAAGTTCGATTCTTTCCGTAATTGCCTCAGGTTCGTCCAAAACCAGTTCGACAGTGTCTGACAAGCCATCAAACGATTCGGCTGCCAGTTCAATGGTATCATCCAGTCCGTCTGAAGTTGCTTCGCGCACCTCCACCATGTCACCCAGGCCATCGGGGGACCAGTTAGAGAACATTTTACTGACGTGCTCCAGTCCGTCATTTTCATCCCGATCCAGCGCGGGAACGATCGATAACATATCCTCTTCCCTTAGGGCGCCGGCTTCCTTGGCTTCTTCATGCAACTCGTGAATTCGTTGTACCAGGTCCGTGGTATCAGGTGTTGCGATGCTGGTGTCGTCAATGCCATGCAGCATGGTTTTGATGAACGCAGCGCCTTGTGTCAATACATCAATGGCGTCCGAGCTTACCGGCTGCCTGGTGTCATACAGGGTGGCAAAATAACGGTCGAGGGGCTCGCTTAACTCGGCTATGTTTTCCACGGCCGCCATGTTCGCGCTGCCATGCAGCGTGTGCAGCGCGCGCATCAATGGCTCTGTCACAAGATGAACGTTGCTGTCGGAATATTTATTCAGATATTTATATACGGCCTCAAGATGCGAGGCCGTTTCTTTCATGAAAATATCAAGCAACGCCAGATTCTGCGAAGCCGCCGCGTCCTCAGGCGCTACGGCTGCTGCGGGCGTTTCTTCCAAAGTGAGTTCCAGGGTCGGGCTGACGATACCGTCTGTTTCGTCTTCCGCTTCCAGTTGCGCTTGCAGTTCCAAAGTGTGTTTTTCCGCGGATGGCGCAGGCGCCATGATATCACTCAACAGTTCGTCGATAAGGTCAGGTTTGGGTTGAGCGGCGCTGGTATAACTGCCGTTGGCAAAGGCATCAGCCAGACTAACAACAGGCTGCACGTTGGGCTGGGTGTCCAGTTTACCTTTCAGGTGTTGAATACAACCGCGTAACGTGGATTCCGCTTTTTCCAGCAAGTTGAAAATTTCCGGTTGCAGTTCCAGCCGGCCGTCGATAATACGGTTAAGCATGTTTTCTATTGACCAGGCGAATTCACCCACTACCTTGGCGCCGGCAAGCCGGCCGCTGCCCTTGATGGTATGGTAGGAGCGGCGCAATACCGTTAATGCTTCCGAATCGGACTGGTTTTGTTTCCAGGCGCGCAGGTTTTCCTGCATGGTGCCAATCACTTCGTCCGCTTCTTCGAGAAAAATTTCCAGTATTTCCTCGTCTATGTCGTCTTCAGGCAATTTCGATGCGAGGGCAACCGCAGGCGCAGCAGCCGCCTGCGCCGGCTTCGGGGCGGCGGGCTTTTCAATGGTTGTTTCAGGTGCTTTGGGCGCCGGCGCGGGTTTGGCGTCGAACGCAACAGCCGCGATTTCAACCTCGTCTGCCGGTTCCGCCCGGGTTGCCGCGCGATTAATCTGTATTTCACTGATGGTTTCCGGCGTGTAGCCGAGTTCCTGGGCGCTGGCTTCCGCGACTCTGAGAATATTTTCTGGATGGCCTCGATTCTCAGCGACGGCTTCCAAAAAGTATTCAATACTGGTTATGACATCGGCGAGCAGATCAAGGGCCTTTTGATTGGGCTCGATATCGTCGCGCAACAACTGGTGGCGGATATAGTCTATAGCCGCGTTCAACAGGTTGGCGGCGCGAGGCAGTTCCAGTATCGCCAGTACGCCGCGGATTTCATCCAGTTTGCCGGGAGTTGATTCAATTGCTGAACGGTTGGCGGTGTCAACAGCGTAAGCATTAAACGCTTCCTTCACCTCTGCCACGAGCTTGTTGGCTTCAGTGATGACGAGGTTGTTAAGCTGGCGTTGTTCGCTGGGTGGCAGCAGGGTATCGGCTTTTTCGTGACTGCCCAATACAGAGCTGGTAACTGTTGACTGCAATCCTTCCAGTGAGGATTCAACGTACAGCAATGCGCTGGCCACTTCCATTAAACTGAATTCAGAAGGTTGTGCGCCGGACTGAACGATTTCTCTAATACTGCGATGTTGATCCTGAATGATTTTATGCAGGTCACCCAGCCCCAGCATCGCCAGGGTATCAGAAATTCGATGCAGGTGACCGCACAACGGTTCCAGTTCGCTGACTGGCCTGTCCTTGGTGCGCACGAAAATATCCAGCTGGTCCTTGACCTGCAGCAGGTCTTCCTTGATAACCGCGGAGACACTCTGCATGAGGTCGGTTTTGGAACCGCGCAATTGCGCGAACGCTTCATTCACATCCACGCTTCCCGGCAGCAGCTGCTCCAGGTTGAATGCCGTTTTGATTTGGCCGGTGCGGGCTCCCCGCGACGTGGATGTTGCGACGTAATACAGCAGGTTTTTTAACAGTTCCACCGGTGGATTTTCATTAAATGATTTTTCACCTTGGTCGGTAATGCGCTTGATCTGGCGGTCAATCTGATGACCCATCAGCTGTTTAATGGAATTGCTGGTCTCAAGGCCGCCATCCAGTAGACCCTCCACGATGCCGCTGGCGACCCACCAGAGGCGCATGGCGTTTTCCGTGGTCGAGTTATGGAGCAATTCACGGATAACTATTGCCATTTTTTTCAAGGCTTCGGCGGTGTTGATGTTTCGATACCAGCGCACCAGCGCCGCCTGATAAACCGGGCGCAATTTTTTTGAATATTGCTGAACGTCAACGGATTTGCCGGGTTTTTTCGCATCATCCGGCAGTGCTACACTCAGGTTGGGTGAGAAAAACGCGTTTTCACTCAAGAGATGTTCACCCCTGGCGGTGCGCAGGTCGTTGAGCAGCGGCAGCAATATCACTGGCATGTCCTGCTGCCCGTTTTCCAGGTGTTCCAGGTAGGCCGGCAATTGCAGAATCGCCCGCATTAACACCTCATAAGCATCTTCTCTGCGGGAAACCTTGCCTTGGGAGATTGCATTGGCGAGCAGCTCCATTTCTTCCGCGAGCAAGGCGCCGCCGTAAATTTCCACCATCTGCAGGGTGCCGTAAATCTGGTGCAGATAAGTCGCGCAAAAGCGGATTTGTGTCGTGTCATTGGGATTTTCGACATAGGCTTCCAGCGCCTGACGGGTCTGATTCAGGCTTTCCTGGATTTCATCCTTGACCCACTTCAATGTGGTGTAATCTAATTCTTGTTGCGCAATGCTCATGAATGCACCTTCAATTACTTATGCCGGAATGCCAGGGTGTTTGCATAATTCAAACGTTCCAGTTTTGGATGCGACCAATTCACCAACTCCCCTACACCTAACACTAATAGTCCCCCCGGTGTTAAGTGCTCTACGAAGTTACTGACAATTTGCTCTCTTCTTGCGCGGTCAAAATAAATCAGTAAATTCTGGCAGACGATAATATCCATGGCGCCAATCGGCGTCTTTTCCATGTTGATAACATTCAACTGGTTAAAACAAACGCGTTGGCGCAATTCCGGAATGACCTGATAGCGCCCGTCAGGCAGCATTTCAAAATATTTTTTCAACCATTCCGGTTCGATATTTTTAACCTGGTTTTTATTGTAGATGCCGGCGCGGCCAGCCGCGATGGCGCTGCGGCTGATGTCGCTGGCAATAATGCCCAGATAAAATTCGCAACCCAGCTTTTTCAAGTGGTCATCCACCGCCATCGCGATGCTGTAGGGTTCCTCACCCGTCGAACAACCCACGCTCCAGATATGAATCGTGACGGGATCTTCTTTTACTTCCCATGGGTGGCGTGGAAGATATTTTTCACGTATCAGCGCAATGGAATCTTCGTGACGCAAAAACCGGGTCTCGTGAACAGTCAGGTAATGGACCAGCTTGTCCCATTCAATATGTCCGCCGAGCCCGGAATGCAGCAACTCGTAATACTCCTGAAAACTGTTATAACCCAGTTCACGCATGCGAATGCCGAGATTGGTGACCAGAAAAGAACGCCGGTTATCCGGCAAACGCATACCCGTACGTTGTTCCAGCAGGTCCACCCATTGCAGGAACTGTTTATCATCCATTTCAGGGAATGCGCCAAGCCCGGAACCGGCCCGTTTATTCCGCGGTTCATTAGCGTCGGATTTCATTACCTCATATTCCAACATGGATACAGCGGTACTCATGCTCTACGCCCAGTAAGGTTTGCAGGTTCAGTGCCGTGCGCTGAAAAAATCCCCGCTCACGATGCCTGAAAATACATTTACTCTGGTAACTTGAATCCGGATACGGATTTTCTCAGTTCATTTGATAATTCGGCCAGGTTACCGATAGACGCCGAGGTTTCGTTAGTACCGGCAGATGTCTGAGTGGTTACCTCCTGAATCACGTTCATGCTTTCCGAAATACTGACCGCCGCGGTGGCCTGTTGCTGCGCGCTGTCAGAGATACTTTGGGTCAGATCCGCAAGGTGCGCCGAAACGTTTTCGATCTCTTCCAGAGCTTCACCGGCGCGCAATGCCAGTTGCGCTCCCGTAACTACACCCGCAGTGGACTGTTCCATGGATGCCACCGCTTCATTGGTGTCGGACTGAATGGTCTTTACCAGCGCTTCGATCTGTTTGGTGGCGTCGGTGGATTTTTCAGCGAGCCGCTGCACCTCGTCCGCAACCACCGCGAAACCACGGCCCGATTCGCCGGCCATGGCCGCCTGAATCGCCGCGTTCAATGCCAGAATGTTGGTTTGGTCGGCAATGTCGTTAATCAGCTCAACCATGTCACCGATCTGCTGCGAGCTTTCACCCAGGCGCTTGATACGTTTTGAGGTTTCCTGGATCTGTTCACGAATGGAATCCATACCAAAGATAGTATCCTGCACCGCCTTCGCGCCCTTCTTCGCGATCTCCACCGATTTGTTCGCAACCTGGGACGACTCGGTCGCGTTATTGGATACGTGCTCGATAGAAATCGCCATTTCATTGATAGCCGCTGATGCCGCGGTAATCTGTTCGGCCTGATGGTCAGACGCTTCGGCAAGATGCATGGCTGTGGCCTGGGTTTCCTGGGCCGCGGATGATACCTGCACGGTGGTTTCGTTAATGGTCGATACCAGGCGGCGCAACGCATCGATAGCGTAGTTGATAGCGTCCGCGATCGCGCCGGTGATGTCCTCGGTTACGGTTGCCTGCGCTGTAAGGTCGCCCGACGCAAGGTCGCCGATTTCATCCAGCAAACGCATGATCGCATCCTGATTACGGCGGTTGGTTTCCGCGGTTTCAGCCAGACGGCGGCGCGTTTCACCCATCAATTTGAAACCGAGCAGCACCAGCAGCACCAGCGCCACACCGCCGAAAATGTAACCCATAAATGCGTTAAGAGGCCGTTCGTCTTCCAGCCGTGTATAGGCGTCCATCAGGTTGGTAGTAACGTCAAGCAATTGCTTGCTTTTTTCCACCATGTTGCTTGATGCATTTTGCGCTTCGAACAAGGTTGGTGTCTGATCGAGAATCCGGCCAACCAGGTCATGAACGGTTTCAAACAATTCCGCGACTTCGGCCAGTTTGTCGCGCGCATCCGGGTCGCGGACACGCTGAATGTTCATCTTTTTGTTGCCCTTGATCATCGCGTCCAGCACCCGGCCGAACAACGCCGCGTCACGTCCGAACCGGTCCGCTGCTGAGGCCGCACCTTGACCACCCTGCAGAACCTTGTTGGCGTTTACAGAAATACGGGGAATCAACATGAGCTGACGGCTGGCAACGTATACCTGGCTTGCATTGGCGCCGGATTCAATCATGATACTGACCACCTCGTCGGATACCGCGAGCAGGGTGGGCATGGTTTCGTTCACCGCGCCCACGAATTCAGACAGCATGCGAATGGTGCCTTCGGCCTGCAGAATGGTGTCGGCGTTGGTGCCAAACTCGTTCCACAATTTACTTACCGCATCCAGTTGTTCGGTAACGTTGTCCGGGGAAGGCGGCAAGCCGGTTTCCGGGTTGCCATCGCGTAAATGGTTGAGGTTTTGCTCAAACAAATTGCGTGACAATTTGAGCTGCTTGAATGCCTCTACGTTGGCCGAGGATGCCTCCACCGCGTCTTTAACGATACTTTGTGAAAGTACCCGTTGCTCGCCGGACAGATTGATATATTGCTTATCGTGCACGGTGTTGGTCGCAACAATATTAAAAATAAAGAAGGCGGCCAAAATGGAAAGGGTCAACAGAGATCCGAGTACGAAGAGACTCTTGTCTGCTGCGATTTTGCTGGTTGGTGCGGTAATCATAAACTTGGCTCCTGCCCAATCAATTAAACATTAAACGAACTAACAATCAGCATAATAATAGTATTTATTGCTGACTAATTTCGTTGGTATTAAACCAACAAACAAAGTTAGTCCAAATTGCTTTGAACTAACTTCGCAAAACCGTTTCCAGGCGGGTCCCTGGTTTCGAGCGGGCTACACGGCCACCTGGAAGAAGAGGGGATTATCCGCGAGCGCATACATACTGAATACAAGAATTTCTTCCCCATTTTGTTTAAACGCGCCATGCACGTAGCTGCGCAGCGCTTCATCGAACCGGTTAACCGACGTTACCTTCTCATGGTCCTGAAAATGTTTTAAGCCCAAAACTTCACTCACTACAAGTCCAACCGACAATTCATCGCGTTTTACCACCAACACACGGGATTTTAGGGTTTGTGATAGAGGTTTGTTATGGAGAAATCCCTGCAAATCCACGATAGGAAGCAGGGTTCCGCGCATATTAGCGACGCCTTTTACCCAACGCTGAGTGCCGGGCACGGCGGTTAACCTTGGGTAATGCAAAATTTCATTTACTTGCTTCAAGGGAGCAACCAGATTGAGGCCGCCTATGCGGAAGCCGATTCCGGTCCAGGATTCTTTTACGTCTACGCGCTGCGGCAAACCTTTTGCCGTCTTCTTACATTGTTGTTCTATTTCATAGAGTAACTGAATAGGATGTTTTAGCGCGCTTTTGGTCATTATTCCATTAACCTATAATGCCTGTGTGTTAATTTCCCAACAAGCTGTTTATTTTGCCAATCAAATCTTTCTCTTTTGCGGGTTTGGTGATGTAGTCCTTTGCGCCTTGGCGTAATCCCCACAGTTTATCTGTTTCCTGATTTTTGGTGCTGACAATAATAACAGGTATGTTACTGGTGTCGGGATTCGTGGTGATTTCACGCGAGGCCTGGAATCCATTCATGCCGGGCATAACCACGTCCATTAAAATCAGGTCCGGTTTTTCAGATTTTGCCTTTTGTATGCCTTCTTCGCCACTGCTGGCTGAGGAGACGGCAAAGCCGTTTTTCTCCAACATGGTTTTCAATACATGGATTTCAGTGGGGGAATCGTCAACGATTAATATGTTTGCCATTACCAGGCTCTCCCTTAATTAAACAATTTGCTGCTTGAGAAAAATTCATTCTCTCTTTAATGGTTAAAAAAACCGTGTGTATCCGGAGGCTTGCACACGTTGTCTGTTTAGCTAGTGCGCGATGTTCACATGAGTCGTGATAGCGCCAAGTAATTCATCCTTAGTAAAGGGTTTGGTTAGGTATTGATCAGAACCTACAATTCTGCCGCGGGCCCGGTCAAACAGCCCGTCCTTACTTGTCAGCAAGATAACGGGTGTGTTCTTGTAAATGTGATTGTTTTTAATCAAGGCACAGGTTTGATAACCATCCAACCGTGGCATCATAATGTCGATAAAAATCACATCGGGATTCTGGTCAGTAATCTTGGCTAATGCCTCAAAGCCGTCAGTGGCTGTTACAACGTCACAGCCGGCTTTTTTAAGCAGTGTCTCCGCGGTGCGGCGTATGGTTTTACTGTCGTCAATAACCATGACTTTTATGCCTGCTAATGATATTTCAGTCGCCTCTTCTGCCACTGCGCCACCTCTCACTTGATTAATAAGCCCACGTTTTTTCAATACCTAAATTGGAAACCCAGGGTACAGAATTCCATTGTAAATTGCTTTGTATTTTCCCTATTCTCAGCTAATAACACTTAGCTACTAGCGCTCAGATGAGCACGCGGTATGATTTCTGATGGTGTTAAAGTACATTATGATGCGGCGATGCCGAATGCCGTTGGCGCGGGCGATTGGCCGCAACTGGTCTCTACCGTCAATGCATCAGGAAAATCAAAGCTTTGATCATTCCATTTATCGGCGGTTGTACTTTATAACTTTAGTCCAGACCCTCTCAAGAAACACAATATTTAATGCCAACTTATGTAAATATGTAAATTAGTTATGTTGCATCCAATTATCTGCTAGTTTCTAGCAACATTTACCATGCGGCGCAACAGGTATCTGCATTGCTGTAACAGGTTTAACGAGAGTATGACCTCTTTTGGCAAATGTTTGTATATACCATAACCTATTTAATTGGCGCTGTCTCAACTCTCATCTACCACTGGCAAAGAGTTGTGTTCTTTGGCGCTTAACGAAAGGTGCATCAGATATATATTTCAAATTCCGAATAATATATCCCTGTTTCTGTATTGCCGACAAAGTGCTAAATGATTGGTTGTGGTTATGCTGGTGCAGTATATGAAAGTGTTCAATGTACGACTTTTGCACTGAAACCTGGAGTAAAAAAAGCAGTGAAGTTAAGCAGAGCAAGGTGTACTTCGGATAAGAGCCATTCAGACAGCGGGTTTTATCCACAACCACAGCGTTCTATTGAATTTCTCCCTGGATAAAAAAATTAAAATAATCCCTATGACTGGCTATTGTAAACACGACTCTTTGATTTTTACAAATTTGACTTTGAATGCAACAGTGACCAATATTGCCTGTTTCACTTATAACGATTGTGCAGTCACTGATCGCTTTGAAAAAGAACCAGGGTTAACAGCGTATAAAACGCATGTTGTTCACATAATTACCAGCACCTAACCTCAAACACCAGGTATGTTCATCCTATGTTGAAACTGGGTGTCGTGATGGATCCCATCGCGACGATCAAGATAAAGAAAGACAGTACCTTCGCGATGTTGCTTGCCGCGCAAGCCAGGGGTTGGCCGGTTTCCTACATGGAACTGAATGATCTGTGGGTTCTTGATGGCACGGCAATGGCGAATGTGCGGCAACTATCAGTAAAGGATGATCCGGCGGGCTGGTTTGAATTGGGTGACTCGATTCCGATGCCGCTTGGTGATCTTGATGTCATCCTTATGCGCAAAGATCCTCCGTTTAATATGGAGTACATCTACGCTACTTATATCCTTGAACTCGCTGAACGCGAGGGGGTTTTAGTAGTGAATAAACCGCAGACGCTGCGTGATGCCAATGAAAAATTGTCCACTGCCTGGTTTCCGCAATGCACCGCGCCCACACTGGTGACACGAAATCCACAGCAGATTCTGGAATTTTTACAACGGTACAAAGACATCATCTTAAAGCCATTACATGGCATGGGTGGGGCATCCATCTTTCGTGTAACGGAAGATGATGTGAATACTAATGTCATCATTGAAACCCTCACAGAACATCAAACTCGCTTCGTCATGGCGCAGCGTTTTATTCCGGAAATCCAATACGGAGACAAACGCATATTGCTGGTCGATGGCAAGCCCGTGCCCTATGCCCTGGCGCGTGTCCCGGCAAAAGGCGAAACTCGCGGTAACCTGGCCGCCGGCGGCACCGGTATCGGTGTTGCATTGTCGGAACGGGATTTCTGGATTTGCGAACAAGTGGCGCCAACCTTGAGAGCGAAAGGCCTGATGTTTGTCGGGCTTGATGTTATCGGCGACTATCTTACGGAAATCAATATCACCAGCCCAACCTGTATTCGCGAACTGGACGGGATTTACGGCCTGGATATCGCTGGCCAACTTATGGATGCCATCGCAGCGAAAATCAAGGCGCGTTGAATCAGCAAGGGTTCTGGATATTACGGATGTTAACCGGATGTTAAACAAAGCCGCATCAGCAAAACTGCCTGTCACAAAGTTTTTCCGGCGCGGCTTGTTTTCCTTTTTATGCTTGTTATTGATTTCCTGTAGCCGCGCGCCGGGTGTCTATTACGAGCAATTCCTGGGATTCGGCACACTCATAGAAGTTAAAATCTGGGGCGTTGACGAGAAAACCGGTCGGCAGGCGGTAGCTGCCATTACGGACGATATCAATTATATGCATCAAACCTGGCATGCGTGGAAACCCGGCGGATTGTCGCGCATCAATGAACTATTATCTACTGGAGAGACGTTTACCCTCAGCCCATCAATTCTTCCGTTGATAAGGGACGGCGCCAGATTAGCGGAACTCAGTGGCGACCGTTTCAATCCTGCCATCGGTCAATTGATCAAGCTGTGGGGATTTGCCGCCGATGAGTTGCCCAAAGGACCGCCGCCGGACAAAGAAGCGATCCAAAGACTGGTGGATCAAAAGCCGGTCATGCGGGATCTGGTGTTGGATGGGGTACAATTGAAATCCACGAATCCCGCCGTGCGCCTGGATTTTGGTGCATTCGCCAAAGGCTATGCTGTGGATTTAGCGATAGAACATTTAAAAGAAATGGGGATTGCCAATGCGATCGTCAACGCCGGAGGTAATTTGCGTACGATCGGCAAACATGGAGAACGCGCCTGGCGTGTTGGTATCCGCAATCCACGGGGTGAAGGCGTGTTGGGGTCGGTGGACACCTTCGCGGATGAAAGTATTGTTACCTCCGGCGACTATGAGCGTTATTACGAGTATCAGGGAAAGCGTTATCACCATATTCTTGACCCGCACAGCGGATATCCCGCACAAGGGGTCACGTCTGTTACCGTGTTTGACTCAGAAGCCGGCCGTGCTGACGCTGCTTCAACCGCCATCTTTATTGCAGGTGTTGATAAATGGTATGAGGTGGCGAAGGCGATGGGTGTGGGCGGCGTGATGGTAGTGGCCGCTGACGGCACAATTTATATGACGCCCAATTTAAAAGAGCGCATATATTTCGACATCAAACCCATACCTCAGGTTATTTACAGTGAGCCGCTAAACTAGCGTGCCCGCGAATACTTTATCTCCGATGCTTGGACAAAAACTCACCGCAGGTGACCGGCTTCTCCTGGTTCTGGCGCTGATCCTGGTTGCCACATTGTATGTGGTCTACTGGGGACAATCGATTTACGGCAATCAGGCCGTAATTGCCATAGCCGGCAAGCATTGGCGCACGATTGATTTGTACGAAGACGGATTTTACGAGGTAAAAGGGGCGTTAGGAATCAGCCAGCTGGAAGTCCATGACGGCAAAATCCGTTTTGTTTCATCCCCTTGTGATACTAAGCAGTGTATCCATACAGGCTGGATTCAGCATAGTGGTGAAATCGTTGCCTGTGTGCCAAATACGGTCAGTGTACGAATTCTGGGACCTGATCCACGATTTGATACCATGAATTTCTAAATTTCCGGAATTACTGACCAATAATATAATGTCAGCAAGGATGAGGGCATTGAGGGAATAAATGCGGTAATGTCGCTGATAGAAAGTTCGAAAAAAGACCATATCATCGCATGGCTGGCCGCGCTGGCAATCACGATACATATCATCGAAAGCGCACTGCCCACGCCGCTTCCCGGCGTGAAACCGGGTTTGGCGAATGTGGTTACACTGGTGGCCTTGCTAAGCTGGGGTTGGCGCGTTGCGGTATGGATCAGCATGTTACGTGTGCTGGTGGGCAGCCTGTTGATTGGTACTTTCCTGACACCGACTTTTTTTTTAAGTTTTTCAGGCGCTTGCTGTAGTTTATTTGGGCTGGCATTGGTGCAAACCCTGTCCCGTAAACTGCCAGCGCTTGCGGCGGGACCGGTAGGATTTGGCGTGGTGAGTGCATTAATGCACATGCTGGGACAATTTTTGGCGGCGTACTGGTTATTTATTCCGCATAAGGCGCTGTTTCATTTATTGCCGGTACTGATGACAATGGCGCTGATTTTTGGCATGGTGAGTGGTGTTATCGCCGCTCGGGTTGTGACTAATTTGAATTCAAATACTGAATCGCTTTCGAAGATCCTGCAATGACCGCTGTCGCTGCTACACCTCCCCGGTTATCACCCAACATCACCTCCGGTGACCGGTTGGGCTTGACGATTTTTTTCGCCATCGTTGTGCACAGTTTAATTATACTGGGTGTGAGTTTTTCCAAATATGACCACACCAAACGCCCGGAAAAATTGCCTGGACTTGAAATCACCCTGGTGCAAATGCAGACCGACAAGAAAATCGAGGACGCTGACTTTCTGGCGCAGGCGAATCAGGAAGGCGGAGGCGACAGCCAGGAAGTGGAAAAATCCAGTTCCCCTTCTGAAAGTTCGGTACCTACCAGCGAACTGGGTGAAGTCACGGAAGTGGTGCCTGAGACGGAAATAGCCACGTCACCCAATCCGCAGCGCAAGGAAATCCTCACGGCGACCCGCAGTTCCGAACATAAGATCGCACTGGAGGAGGCGTCACCGGATTTGCCCACCGAGCAGAAAAACCTCACCTCCAAGCAGTTACTGAAACAAAGCAAAGAAATCGCGCGGTTAAGCGCCGAGGTGGATGTTGCCCACAAAGTCACGTCGAATCAGCCGAAAAAGAAATTCGTGACCGCGCAAACCAAGGAATACCGCTTTGCCAGTTATGAAGAAGCCTGGCGCAAAAAAGTGGAACGTATCGGCACCTTGAATTTTCCCGATGAAGCAATCCGGGCGCGTCTGACCGGCGATGTACGAATGGCGGTCACTATTACCGCCGACGGCTCCATCAAGGACGTCAAGATCACCAAGTATTCCGGCCACAAAGTGCTGGACGATGCCGCGGTGCGCATCGTCAAGATGGCGGCGCCCTTTGCGCGTTTCCCGGAAGAAATCAGCAAGGATTATGATGAGATCGTCATTGTGCGCACCTGGCAATTTCTGGCCGGCAGCCGTTTGAAAACAACGCGCTAACCTCTTAATTGCGTCCGCTTAATTGCGCTTGTCAGCGCATAAATCCTTGCGCATACTGATAGCTATGTCCGATGCCGCCTATCTCGCCAATCAGTTTCTCATTGCAATGCCCAACCTGATGGACCCGAATTTTTTTCATTCGGTTACTTATATCTGCGAGCACAATAAAAACGGCGCGATGGGCATTGTAATCAACCAGCCGGTGGATTTAACGCTGGGCGAACTGATCAGCCAGATTGGCATGAAACATTCGCCTTCCCGTTTCCTTGAACAAGCGGTTTATCGCGGTGGTCCGGTGGAAACCGAACGTGGTTTTGTATTGCATCAGCCCGTGGGTAATTGGGAATCGACCCTGAGCGTGACGGATACCCTGGGTATATCCACCTCCAACGATATTATAGAAGCCATCGCCGCAGGCAAGGGACCTGATAACTGCCTCGTCGCACTCGGCTATGCCGGCTGGGGGGCCGGACAACTCGAACAGGAAATCGCCGCCAATGCCTGGCTAAGCGGGCCTGCGGATGCGCGTATCATATTTGAAACGCAAGCCGAACACCGCTGGGAAGAGGCCGCCAGGCTTCTGGGCGTTGATATTCACCAGCTCACCGGAGACGCAGGTCACGCGTGACATCATCCCTGCGGACCTTGCTGGCTTTTGATTACGGCACAAAACGCATAGGTGTTGCCGTCGGGCAAGAGCTGACAAAATCAGCCACTCCTCTCATTACCCTGAATAATTCCGAGAAAGGCACAGATTGGTACGACATTGATCACCTCGTGAAAGAATGGCGCCCGGATGCCTTTGTGGTGGGATTACCACTCAACGCCGATGGCAGTGAACATGCTGTCAGCCGTGCCGCAAAACAGTTTGGGGATCAGCTGCAGGCACGATACAATTTGCCGGTTTACTGGGTGGATGAGCGATTGACTTCTGTGGAAGCGGAAAGCATGATTGCCGCCAGCCGCAAAGACGTCAAGTCGGGGCGCCAACTCAGGAAAAAAGCAGGAAGCCGCCGAATCGCCAAAGCGCAAATTGACAGTGCGGCCGCCCGCTTGATTCTGGAAAGCTGGTTTAACCAGCGGCCGCAATCATAAAGCGCGGTGAGCCAATGAGGATTAAGCGGCTGCCACAATGTAAAAAATGTGAAATTTGTAAAAAATGTGAAATTTCGGTCAGTACATTTACGATCAGTACACCAATGACCAGTACAAGGGTGATCAGTGCAACTACGATCAGTAAAACCGTGAGCACCAAGGTAACTTGCGATGCAATCCAATCTTAATGTTGACACGCTGATCGCTAAAATGGCTAAAGAGTTAAACGCCAGACTACAATCATTTCCTTCCAAGCAGGTATTAATGATCGGAATTCACACCGGCGGTGTGTGGATTGCAGAACGCCTGCATCAGTTACTGAAGCTGCCGCAGCCTCTGGGCACTCTGGACATTTCCTTTTATCGAGATGATTTCAGCCGCATTGGTATGAATCCGCAAGTCAAACCATCGACCCTGCCCGTTGCCGTTGATGACAAGCACATTATTCTGGTTGACGATATCCTGCATACCGGCCGCACCATCCGCGCCGCGATGAACGAAATTTTTGATTACGGCCGGCCCGCATCCATTCTGCTGGCGGTTCTGGGTGAACGCAGCGGGCGCGAACTGCCGATTCAAGCGGATGTGGTAGGCGCTCATCTGTCCCTCGAAAGCCACGAACATGTCAAACTGATGGGCCCTGACAAATTAAGTTTGTCCGTGGTGCGTACACCGTGATTCCGCAAAATATCCAACTGGACTCGCAAGGCCGGCTGCGCCACCTGCTTACCATCGAAGGCCTCAAGCGGCAAATGATTGTTGACATACTGGATGCCGCGGAGTCGTTTACGACGGTAGGGGGACAGGCGGTAAAGAAAGTGCCGCTGTTGCGCGGCAAGGCGATCGTCAATCTGTTTTTTGAACCCAGCACACGCACCCTCACCACCTTTGAGCTGGCGGCCAAACGCTTGTCCGCCGACGTCTTGAAAATCAATGTCGGCACTTCCGCGACTAACAAAGGTGAAAGCCTGCTGGACATGCTGCGTAACCTGGAAGCCATGCACTGTGACATGTTTGTGGTGCGTCATGCGGAAAGCGGCGCGGCGCATTTTATTGCTTCCCAGGTAGCGCCGCACATCAGTGTTATTAACGCCGGTGATGGCCGGCACGCGCATCCAACCCAGGCGCTGCTCGATATGTTCACTATTCGCCGGCACAAGAAAGAGTTTGCGCCGTTAACGGTTGCCATCGTGGGCGACATTATGCATTCCCGCGTGGCGCGCTCCCAGATTCATGCGTTAACCACGTTAGGGGTGTCCGAACTGCGGGTGGTTGCGCCCAAGACCCTGATCCCAAGCCATGCTTCCACGCTTGGTGTGCATGTGTTTCATGATCTGACCGAGGGCATCCGCGATGCCGATGTGGTGATTACCCTGCGTTTGCAGAAAGAGCGCATGGAATCCGCCCTGCTGCCCAGCGAACATGAATATTTCCAGCAATATGGCCTGACGCCGGAAAAATTAAAAGCGGCAAAACCGGATGCGATCGTCATGCACCCGGGCCCGATCAACCGCGGCGTGGAAGTGTCGTCGGAGGTTGCCGATGGCCCGCAATCAGTGATTCTAGAACAGGTCACCAACGGGATTGCCGTGCGCATGGCGGTGATGTCCATGGTATTGGGACGGGCGCCGGAAGGAGCGGCTCAGTAATGGGGTTGCAGATTAAAAACGGCCGTGTTATCGATCCCGCCAACAATATTGACACGGTACAGGATGTATTTATCGAACAAGGCAGGATCGCCGCGCTGGGCAAAGCACCGGCCGGTTTTACCGCGCAAACGCAGATTGATGCGTCCGGTCAGATCGTGTGTCCGGGGTTTGTTGACTTGTGCGTGCGCTTGCGCGAGCCCGGTTTTGAACACAAGGGTAATATTGCGACCGAATCCCGCGCCGCCGCAAAATCCGGCGTGACGACAGTGTGCTGTCCACCTGATACTAATCCTGTCATTGATACGCCGGGCACGATAGAACATATTTTGGAAAGGGCTGAAGAAGTTGGTCTGACCAAAGTCGTGGTGCTTGGCGCCTTGACTCAGGGGCTGGCGGGCAAGCAACTGAGCGAAATGTACGGCCTGAAAAAAGCCGGTTGCGTGGGTGTCAGCAATGCCTACCACGGCGTCAATCCGCAGGTGATGCGGCGCGCCATGGAATACGCTGCCAGCGCCGGACTGACAGTCTTTATCAATGCCGAAGACGCAAGTTTGCGTGCCGGAGGTTGCATGCATGAAGGCCAGGTGAGCGTGCGCCTGGGTTTGCCCGGAATTCCCGAATGCGCCGAAACCATCGCCGTGGCCAGAGAACTGCAATTGATAGAATTAGCCGGGGTGCGCGCGCATTTTTGCCATTTGTCGACAGCCAGGGCCGCGCAACTGGTGGCTGACGCGCGCCGTGATGGTTTACCGGTTACCGCTGATGTGTCGATCTCGCATTTATTCCTGACGGAAATGGATATTGGATTTTTTGATTCCAATTGCCGGGTAAAACCGCCATTGCGCACCCAGCGCGACAGGGAAGCATTGCGCGCTGCTTTGACTCAGCGTTCCATCAGCGCCATTTGTTCTGATCACCAGCCCCATGATGTTGATGCCAAACTGGCGCCGTTTCCCAGCAGTGAACCGGGTATTTCAGCCATTGAGACCCTGTTGCCGTTGACACTACGCCTGGTTGAGGCGGGATCGCTTTCATTGCCCGATGCCATCGCCTGTATCACGGCGCAACCAGCGGCTATTTTGGGTCTTGATGCCGGACGTCTGAGTGTGGGCAGTGCCGCCGATGTCTGCATATTTGATCCGGAACGGCAGTGGAATTTCAACCGTGCGCAAATGGTGAGTTATGGCAAGAACTCTCCGTTTCTTGGCTGGGAATTTACCGGCTGTGTCACGTATACCCTGCTTGATGGCAAGCTGGTTTATCAGCTGGGAGAATAGCCGGCTCTAATCATTCGCCGGACGGCGTAAATTTGAGTTAGCCACTGCTTATGACAATATCAACTTCAATCCAGACATCACAACCACATCGCGGCACAATCATTGTGGAAGACGCGGAAATATTGCTGCACGAAAGTTTTCCCGGCGATCAATATGTATTACGTGTGAAAGCGCCTGAAATCGCGCAACAGGCGTCACCCGGGCAGTTTGCCCATATTCACTGTGGTCCGGAATTGCCCATGCGCCGGCCATTATCCATCATGCGCGTTGATCGTTTTGCCGGGTGGGTGGAATTTTTATATAAAGTGTTTGGCTATGGCACCCAGATTCTTTCGCGGCGCGCCGAAAGCGAAGTTATCAATATTATGGGTCCGATCGGCCAGCCGTTTGTGTTGCATGCTGAATATCCCCGCGCCTTGTTAATTGGCGGCGGCGTCGGAATTCCACCGATGATTTTTCTGGCTGACGTAATCAAGCAAACCAAAACATCTTTCAAACCATTTGTCATTATGGGTTCTGAAATACCATTTCCCTTTAGCGCCAGGCCTTCTCAGTTTATTGTTCCCGGAATGCCACCCGGTGTGATCGGCGCAATGCCCTTGCTGGAGGATTGGGGCATACCCGGCCGGTTAGCCAGTTTGCAGGGTTATCCTGGCTGTTTTGACGGTTATGTGACGGATCTGGCGCGCGCCTGGCTCGATGCTTTAGAAGCGCCGCAGCGCGGCCAGGTCGAAGTGTTTGCCTGCGGTCCGCATCCCATGCTGGAGGCCGTGGCAAAACTGGCCCATGAATATCAGCTGCCCTGTCAGGTTTCGCTGGAAGAATTCATGGCGTGCGCTGTTGGAGGTTGTGCCGGCTGTGTGGTGCAAGTGCAAACCGCGGCGGGTCCCGCCATGAAAAGGGTCTGTGTTGACGGTCCGGTATTTGACGCAAAGACTGTGTTCCTGCCTTGAACTATCAAGGCTGAAAAGCGGCTGTCCGAGCGGAAATAACCACGATGGACAGTATTATTCTCGTCACCAGGTCAATCGAAAGTTGCGTTAACATTTACTGCTGCTGCGAACCACGGGCGCTGCTTATCGCGTGTTGCGGTTACCGTCAGATCTCATCGATATTCAACAAACGAATACCATCAAATGGTTCCTTGTCGCCATCCTTGCTGTTTTTCTCGGCGAGCTTGATCATCAGGCGGATCTCATTGGCGGAGTCGGCATGATGCAGCGCATCGTCGGCGGTAATAATGCCTTCTTTGTATAGCTGATAAAGCGCTTGGTCAAAAGTAATCATGCCCAGGTTGTTTGACTGCCCCATCACTTCTTTCAGCTCCGCGATATCCCCCTGCTTGATCAATTGGGCGACCAATGGCGTGTTCAGCAATATTTCTATCACGGGATAGACTGCGTCACGGGTAACGGTCGGTATGAGCTGCTGGCCAATGATGGCCCGCAGGTTGAGCGACAGATCCAGCAGCACCTGGTCGCGGCGGTCCTTGGGGAAAAAATTAATCATGCGGTCCAGCGCCTGATTGGCGTTATTGGCATGCAGGGTGGTAAGGCATAAATGACCGGTTTCCGCGAATGCCAGCGCGTGTTCCATGGTTTCGCGCGTGCGCACCTCGCCAATCAGAATTACATCGGGCGCCTGACGCAAGGTGTTCTGCAGGGCGGCCTCGAAGCTTTTGGTATCCACGCCCACTTCGCGCTGGGTAATCACGCAGCCATCATGTTCATGGATAAATTCGATGGGATCTTCCACGGAAATAATATGGCCGGTGCTGTTGCGGTTGCGGTGACCGATCATGGCCGCCAGCGTGCTGGATTTGCCGCTGCCGGTGGCGCCCACGATGACTACCAGGCCGCGTTTTGCCAGGGCAATGCTTTTCAGTTGTTCCGGCATGTGCAAGGCATCCAGCGTTGGAATATCCGTCTTGATTCGGCGCAATACGATGCCGATATGATGTTTCTGCTTGAATATGTTTATGCGGAAACGGCCGGTGTCAGCGCGTGAGATGGCAAAATTGCATTCCATGGTTTCTTCAAACTGCTGGCGCTGCTGACCGTTCATCAGGTTATAAGCCAGTTGATGGGTTTGTTCCGCCGTAATGGGATCTTCCTCAATCGCCGTGATTTTGCCATTGATTTTCATACTGGGGGGGAGGCCTTCCGTGATAAACAAATCCGACGCATCACGCATAATCATTGCGTTGAGCAATGAATTGAAGTCCTTGATCAGATTAAAATATTCTTTGAATAAACTCATGATTTCCAACCGGCAATGTTGCTGCAGCGAGAGTCAATTCCGGACAGGGAGTGACGGTGTAAATACGCACATCGAGTATTCATTGTAATAACGAATAAGGTGTTAAAACAATATTCACACCGTACAAAATTGTGTTGGCGCGGGCGCGGTTTTTGCCGGCTACCCGCGCAAAATTTCCATGAAAACCAACGGGTTTAAATAAATTCGCGCATTAATTTGTTATTTGAAAGTCTCTTTGTTGGCGGCTTTTTGTGCCGCATCCTGTTTGGAGATCAGGCCTTTTTGCACCAGCTCCTGGAGTTTCTGATCCAGGGTCTGCATGCCAACACTCTGACCTGTTTGTATCGCGGAATACATTTGCGCGACCTTGGCTTCCCGGATCAGGTTGCGGATCGCGGGGGTGGCAATCATGATTTCATGCGCGGCGACACGGCCACCGCCGACCTTTTTAATCAGGGTCTGCGAAATAACCGCGCGCAGGGATTCCGACAGCATGGAGCGAACCATTTCCTTTTCCGCCGCGGGGAATACGTCAATGATACGGTCGATTGTCTTTGCCGCTGAACTGGTATGTAAGGTTCCGAATACCAGGTGGCCGGTTTCCGCCGCGGTAAGCGCCAGGCGAATGGTTTCCGGGTCGCGCATTTCGCCCACCAGTATGACGTCCGGGTCTTCACGCAGCGCCGAGCGCAACGC
Organism: Gammaproteobacteria bacterium; assembly: GCA_022627515.1. GTDB lineage: Bacteria > Pseudomonadota > Gammaproteobacteria > SZUA-152 > SZUA-152 > JAKEGK01. Next base: position 19,794 of record JAKEGK010000063.1, on the reverse strand, counting down.
TTCATTGAAACCGAGTGTATGCCGGTGCACTTCGCGCTGGTTCACCAGGCATTTTTTACTGGGATGCACGAATTCGATAGGGTCTTCAATCGTCAGAATATGTCCATGCTCGGTATCATTTTTATAATCGATCATGGCGGCCAGCGTGGTTGATTTACCGGAACCGGTCGGGCCGGTGACCAGCACCAGGCCGCGCGGGTTTTTCGAAATGTCAGCGAAAATCGGCGGACAGTTCAGTTGTTCAAAACTTAAAATGGTGCTGGGAATTGTCCGGAATACCGCACCGGCGCCGCGCTGGTGGTTGAACGCGTTTACACGAAAGCGCGCGAGGTCGGGAATTTCAAAGGAAAAATCTGTTTCCAGAAATTCTTCGTAGTCCTTGCGCTGCTTGTCGTTCATAATGTCATAGATCAACGCGTGCACGCCCTTGTGATCCATAGGGGGAACATTGATGCGGCGGATTTCACCGTCCACGCGAATCATGGGCGGTTGGCCGGCGGACAAGTGCAAGTCGGAAGCGGCGTTCTTGACGCTGAAGGCGAGCAGTTCTGATATATCCATTGCAATCCTCTACATAACCAAGCTGATTAATACGTTGTCTATGGCGGCTGCTTACGCCGGAAGCTTAAAAGTCAAAGCAGCATTACAGGAATATTAGCGTCTCGTGCTGTACAATTCTTTATGCTATTGATAATAATTAGATAAATAGAAGTGAGCCAAATTTGACGGTAATCGAATACTACGTTAATAACAAGACCGCTTCCCACCTAAATTTTCGTCTGATTTTTAATTATTAACACAAAAAATAAGACCACGATGTCAAGAATCGCACAAAATTTAATGAAGATTTCGCAAAGAATTGAGAAGGCTGCAAAGGTAGCCGGGCGCGATTCCAGCACAGTGAACATTTTGGCAGTGAGTAAAACACACTCAATGGATAAAATTCGTGAAGCCTATGCGGCAGGGCTTACCCGGTTTGGAGAAAGTTATGTCCAGGAAGCCATTCCAAAGATCAAGGCGTTGGCCAGCCTGCCGCTCGAGTGGCATTTTATTGGCCCCATCCAATCCAATAAAACCCGGGATATAGCGGAACACTTTGATTGGGTGCAAAGCGTTGACCGGTTAAAGATTGCCAGCCGTTTGAATGAGCAACGTCCCAAGGAGCTCAAGCCGCTTAATATTTGTGTTCAGATTAACATCAGCATGGAAGACAGCAAATCGGGCATTGTGCAGCAGGCGCTGCATGAGTTTGCCGCACAGTTAAAGCCATTGCGGCGCCTGAAATTGCGGGGCCTGATGGCAATTCCGCAAAAAACCGCCGACGAACACCAGCAGCGGGCTTTTTTCGCGGCGCTTCGCCGCCTTTTCGATGATTTAAATCAAGAAGGTTATCAACTGGATACGCTATCTATGGGAATGACCAATGACCTGGAAGCGGCGGTCATTGAAGGTTCAACCTTGCTGAGAATCGGCAGTGGTTTGTTCGGTGCGCGAAGCGATCATTGAAGCAAATAATCAGTACGGCGCAAGGGGATCAGCTAGAATACGCACAACGTTATTTAATCCGAAGACGATCCGCACCGTGTGTACATTACGCACCAGAGGCATTTAAACAAAGGTAATGCAAATCATGAATATTGTATTTATAGGAGGCGGCAACATGGCCTCCAGTCTTATCGGTGGCCTGATCGCGGACGGCTTCGATGCCGGTCACATGGCTGTGGTGGAGATCAATCCGGATAAACGCCGCCGGTTAGAGCAACAGTTTGGAGTTGAGGCGGTGGAAAAAATCGGCGGCGCGCTGCGCAACGCCGATGTGGCCGTGTTCTGTGTCAAACCGCAACAATTCAAGGAAGTGGCGCAGGCAAGCGCCAGCGAACTTCAGGCGCGAAAACCACTCCTGATTTCCATTGCCGCGGGAATCCGCACCAAAGATATTCAACACTGGCTGGGCGGATCGTTTGCCATCGTGCGCGCCATGTCCAATACGCCGGCGTTGGTTCAGACCGGCGCCAGCGCTCTCTTTGCTAACGCCAATGTCAGCGAGGAACAGCGCAATCAATCCGAGTCTTTATTGCGCGCCGTGGGTATTGTGGAATGGATTGACAATGAGGCGTTGATGGATGTGGTGACTGCGCTGTCCGGCAGCGGGCCGGCTTATTTTTTCCGCATCATGGAAGGGCTGGAAAAAGCCGCGGTGCAATTGGGCCTGCCGAAAAACACCGCGCACCTGCTGACAATTCAAACCGCGCTGGGCGCTGCAAAGCTGGCGTTGGAAAGCAATGAGGATATCGCGGCTTTGCGCGCCCAGGTCACATCGCCTGGCGGCACCACCGAACAAGGCATAAAAACCATGAATGATAATAATATTGACCAATTGCTGCTAGATGTTTTAAAAGCAGCCCAACAGAGGGCCATGGAATTGGCGGATCAACTGGGGGGACGTTAAATGGGAGGTTACGGAACCAATGCGATTGAATTTTTAATTCAAACCATCTTTGGTTTGTATCTGGTAGCGGTCATGCTGCGCGTATTATTACAACTGGTGCGCGCCGATTTCTATAATCCCGTATCGCAATTTCTGGTGAAAGTAACCAATCCGCCGTTGATACCGTTGCGGCGGGTGATTCCCGGTTTCATGGGTATTGATTTCGCCGCCATTGTCCTGATGATCCTGATCAAGGCGCTGGAAATATTTCTGATCGTATTAATCAAGGGAATATCGGTTAATGTACTGGGTATCGTGGTGCTTGCCATTGCCGAACTGCTGCGCTTACTTATCAATGTTTACTTTTTTAGTATTCTCATTCAGGTGGTCATCAGCTGGGTGAATCCCGGCACTTACAATCCGGTTGTGTCATTGCTGTATTCAATCAATGAGCCGCTGTTGCGCCGCGCCAGACGCCTTATCCCGCCGATCTCCGGTTTTGATTTATCGCCCATCGTGGTGATTATTCTGCTGCAGCTTGTTTCTATTTTGTTAATTCACCCCCTCGCCGATTTGGGACAGGGTTTAGCCGTTGGCGGATTCTAATATCGTTCATCCACCTTACCGATGGTCCGGTAAGGATCTCATTCTGTCCGTCGTTGTCCAGCCCCGCGCCAGCAATAACGCGCTGGTTGGTATTCAAGGCGCGCACATCAAGGTGCGGCTCACAGCCGCCCCGGTTGATGGCAAAGCCAATGAATTGCTTATCAAGCAATTGGCGCAATGGTTCCGGGTCCCGGCATCCCGTGTTTCCATCGAGCATGGAGACACTTCGAAACGCAAAATCGTGCGCATCCAGCAACCCGAAAGACTGCCCGAATTTATCGAAATCCCTTGAGAAACAGCGATTAGCTATCCCTATCTAGCAACGCCGCGGATTGCCGAAATAATATACGCAAAGCGGAATGAAACAGGTGTTTTGTGAACCAAAACACCTTTTACCTGTGAATGCCTGATTATTTCTAAACTTCTATAGGCGCAGGCCGCTATTTAAATTGTAGCTTTGGGTTTTACTACCATAATTAACCACTTAGGTACTCTGGGATGGCGAAGGAAGAATTTTCTTTACAATTACAACAGTATCATCGCTGGAAAACGGACATCATTAAAAATATAGAAACCTACCGCAAGTGGGTCGAAGATAATGAAATGAGCAGTCCGGAAGAAGATCTGCGCATGTACGAAACCATTGATGCGCTGAAGAAGGATGAAATTACCATTGCGGTGGCTGCGGAATTTTCCCGTGGAAAATCCGAGCTAATCAACGCTATTTTCTTCGCCAACTACCAGCGCCGCCTGCTGCCATCATCCGCCGGACGCACCACCATGTGCCCCACGGAATTGTATTTTGATAAAGAAGCCGAGACACCCTACATTCGCATGCTTCCAATTGAAACCCGGCTGGAAGAAATGAGCATTGCCGAATACAAACAGCATCCGGATCACTGGATTAATATCGAGCTGGATATCGAATCCGTGGACAGTCTCGTTGAAGCATTCAAGGAAATCGCCAAGACCAAATCCGTAAGCCGTGACAAAGCGATACAAATGGGGTTGTACGCCGACAGTTATTTCCAGCACATGAACGAAGCGCCGCTGCAGATTGAAATTCCCATGTGGCGGCATGTGCTGATCAGTTTTCCGCATCCGTTGTTAAAGCAGGGATTGACCATTCTGGATACGCCGGGCCTCAACGCTTTAGGCAGTGAGCCGGAGTTGACCATGGACATGTTGCCTCGAGCGCAATCCGTGATGTTTGTACTGGCGGCGGATACCGGCGCGACCAAATCCGATATGGAAATCTGGCAGCAGTATGCCAAGTCATACCGGGAAACACAGCAAACCGGGGTGCTCATTGTCCTGAACAAAATCGATACCCTGTGGGATGAATTGCACGACTCGGAAACGGTGGACAGAAATATCCAGCGGCAACGTGAAGAAACCGCGGAAACCCTTGGCATACCTATTAGCGATGTCTATCCGGTTTCCGCGCAAAAAGGCCTGCTGGCAAAAATCAAGAAAGACGATCAGTTGTTATCGAAAAGCGGATTACCTGCGCTGGAACGGGCGCTTTCGGAAGATATTCTCTCGAAAAAGCAGGAAATCATCCGCGAAAACATCGTTTCGAAAATCGGCGGTATGGTGGAATCCACCAAGTCAGTACTGAATGAACGTTATGATAGCGGCAAAAACCAGCTTAGTGAATTGCGCTCGCTTTCCGGTAAAAGCGCCGATGTATTGATGGATACCATGAAAAAACTGCGCGCCGAACAATCTGTGTACCAGAAAGACGTGGAAAACTTTCAAACCAGCCGGCATGTGCTCAAACGCCAGCTGGTGGCGCTCAATGAAACGCTTTCCATAGAGTCACTGGACCAATTGATTTCCAAAACCCGCGAGTCAATGGTGGACAGCTGGACGACCGGTGGAATGAAAAACGGCATGAAGACGTTTTTCGATGGCGCCAAGGACACCATGACCCAGGTGAACTGGCAAGTGGATAAATCCAATAAGCTGGTGACTTCCATATATGAACGTTTCCGGGAAGAGCACGGCTTTACCGACATCAAGCCACTGTTATTCAGCACCCAAAAATATACCCGGGAGCTGGCGCAGCTCTATGAAAAAGCCGAAATGTTCCGTAAAAGCCCGGTAACCACCATGACCGAGCAGAGTTTTGTGGTGAAGAAATTCTTTGTCTCCATGGTCAGCCATGCGCGCAACATTTTCTTCCGCGCCAATGAAGACGCGGAAAACTGGGCGAAGACGGTGCTTTTGCCGCTGGCGAAACGCATAAAGGAACGCAAGGCCCAGCTTGAAAAACGCATTGAAAATCTGCAAAAGGTAAAATCCTCGCGGGAGAAGATCGGCGAAAATATCCAGCGCCTGGAAAAAGAATCCGCGGATCTGGAAGCTCAGCTGGATTCCATCAATAGCATTCTGGAAGTGATTCATTCGCCTTTACCCTGGCAAACCGAACAGGGTCAAGACGCCTTGTCCGCCACGATGAGCAACGATGTTGCCATGGGCGGCGGCGCGGTGGTCACCGCCTTGCACGGCGTAAAATAGTCCCGCCAGCATAGTCATCCGGAACAGCCTGTGAAACGGCTGCTTCATACCCTTTCTTTTAATTTCCCGAATTTATTCAGTGCATTCCGGGGCTTGGGCTGCCCGGCCTATTCCAATGCATCCTTAAATTTTGTGGTATTATTAAATCAATAAACTCAGGTTTAGAGTTAACGTGGATTCAGCGTTTTGCTGAATCCGCCAATGTTAAATGCAAATACGATCAAAGCAGTACCTGAAAGGATTCAGTTCATATTCACGCGGATCTGATTTACTGTACAAAATAATAATCAAGTGATCGCAAGCCGGGATGATTTAATTGGAGGTTTCAGGTGTTGGTAATGAAGCGAGTTAAACAGCGGGTCAAACAGATAATTGGGTGTTTATTTCTAACCTGTGCAGCTGTCACGGGCGCAAATGCAACACCCGCGGCAGAATCTTTCGGGGATTACACGATTCATATAAACGCGTTCAGCAGCGATACGTTGCAGCCCAATATGGCGAAAGCCTATAACATCATACGCAGCAAGAATCGCGGGCTGCTTACGATATCAGTCGTCAAGAAATCAAATTCATCTAATGGAATGCCAATAAAGGCCCGGGTTAACGCCAAGGCAACCAATCTCACAGGGCAATTGAAAAATATTGAGATCCGCGAAATCAACGACGGCGGCGCTGTTTACTACATCAGCGAGTTCAATATCGCGGACAAGGAAATACTTGATTTCACCATCAACGTTAAGCCGACTGACAACAATGGCCCCTATACTGTGACGCTGCGTCAGCAGTTTTTTACACAATAGATTCAAAACCGGCCGGCTTTAATATTAAATGAATTAATTAATTAGTTGTGACCGCTACAAGGCTGTCACAACAATCCGGTTGTCCGGTTGCGCGATTATCAACCGGATCACTTCCATTGACTGCTAAATCCATCTTTTAATTAAGCAAACCACGGTTTCTTTGGCTAATATTTGTATTAACAAATGCAGGTTCAGGGAGAAACAGTTCACGTGGCTGGTATTTACAAGCGGCACTGGATTTCATTGCTGGTTATATTCGCTACTCTATGCGATCCGTATGTTTTGGCGGGAGATCGCGACAAAGCGGCAGCAAGGGAATCCGGCAAAAATTATCTGACCTTTGGTTTTTTACCCGTAGAAAGCCCCGTTGCCCTTTTTAAACGCTTTGCGCCATTACGCGAATATCTATCCACCCAGATTCAACAGGAAGTTCGCATAGAAACGGCGAAAGATTTCATCCAGTTTTCCGAGCGGACTTCACAACGGCAATATGACATTGTATTCACTGCGCCCCATATGGCGCTGCTTGCGCTGGATGGTGAAGAATATGAACTGGCCGCAACATTCACGGAACCCTTGAGGTCGGTAATTGTTGTCATGGAAAAAAGCCCTATCCGGGATGTAACCGGCCTGGAAGGCGCAACCATAGCGACACCTCCCAGCCGGGCTATCGTCACCCTGGTGGGTATAAATTATCTCGCTTCGCAAGGTCTGAAATCAGTGCGTTATAAAACCTACGGAACTCACAATGCGGCGTATTCCGCGGTAATGGGAGGCGAAGCGGATGCCGCCATGATTGCCAACTTTATTGCCATGAAAGCCTCGTCAACCAACACCGCGCTGAAAATAGTCGCGCAGAGTGAACCCTTTCCCGGTATTGGGATTCTGGTTGCGAAAGACTTGCCGGATACATTGAAGCAGGATATCAAAAAGGCAATCTGGGGGATGAAAGAATTGCCGCATGGACGCAGCATTTTAAAAACCATCGCTCAACCAGGCTATATTGAAGCGGACAAAAAGCAATTCGAGGTGCTGCGCCCATTCGCACAAACGGCATTGCCGTAAACGCAAAACCAGCAAACGGCATCGCGCTGTTTGATGCTGCATAACCTAACCATCGGCGGTTATCGGGAATTACTATTGTTATTTGAAAATACTCACGATCAACTTGACACCAAAGGCGCTGAGACTGATCAGGCAGGCTCAGCCGGCGGCAGGTTGTTTCTGAAAATCAAACTGCGGTTATCCACGCGGATTATCCTATCCCTGATTGCCATCCAGGTGCTGATGTTATTTGTCATCACCTGGAACAGCGTGCGGCTGATCAGCACAAGTCATGCGGATTTGCTGAAGCAATCCGTCAATGCGGAAACCAAGCTGCTGGTAAATTCCCTGGCTCCGGGTTTGGCTGTCAACGACAGAGCGATTCTTGAGGATGTGCTTTCAATGCTGGTTTCCAACCAGCACTATGTTTACATCATCGTTTATAACATGAAGGGCGAAGTGATGGCGGGCATGGGAAAATCCATGAATGCTGCGCTCGATCCCAGTTATGACAAAGCTCTGGAAGATGGCGTATATGATGTCGAGAGTAATATTAATCTGGCGGGACAATCTCTGGGTATCGTCAGGATTGGTTATTCGCTGGATTCTGTTAACAGTATCGTATCAACCACCAAAAACCAGAACACCGCGATTGGCGCGCTTGGACTATGTTTATCCATCCTGGTTACTGTTGCACTCAGTCTTTACATGACACGCAATCTGCGCAAACTGGAAGAAGGCGCGCATGCCTTGCAGCGCGGCGAATTGGATTACCGCATCAATATTGAATCGCATGATGAAATCAATGATGTGGCAAAGTCGTTCAATGGCCTTGCCGAACACTTGTCGGAAACCCGGAACATGCTGGACCAAAAGCACGCGGAACTGCAGCGTGAAACGCGCCATTTGCAGACCCTGCTCAATGGCATCGATGCGGTAGTGGTTGAGGCCAGGCTGCCCGATTTCCGTTTCAGCTATGTGAGCCAGGAAGCGGAGAATCTGCTGGGCTATCCGGTTGCCGAATGGTTAAAGCCGAATTTCTGGCGTGACCGCATTTATCCCGACGACCGGGCCTGGATGGAAAAATCCCTTGAAGATAATACCCGGCATGCCGGATCGTTTATGGTTGATTTCCGCATGGTGCATGAATTGGGGCATTTATTGTGGGTGCGGGCGATCAATAATGTGGAAATCAATGAAGGGGGTGAAACGGTTATCCGGGGTTTGATTCTGGATATTATGGAACAGAAAACCGCGGAGGACCGGATAGTCTATCTCGCTGAACATGATTCATTGACCGGGCTGATCAACCGCCGCAGATTCCAGGAAGAACTGGAACGCAGCATCGCCTTTACCCAGCGTTACAAACAGCAGGGTGCGTTGTTGTTTATTGACCTGGACCAGTTTAAATACATCAACGATACCTATGGTCACCAGTACGGCGACGAATACCTTCTGGATGTGTCGCGCCGCCTGGCAAAAGTGCTGCGCAAAACCGACATATTGGGGCGTCTTGGCGGTGACGAATTTGGCGTGATAATACCCAGCGCCACCGAAAAAGAAGCGGAAACCGTGGCCAACGCTTTGCTGGGGATCCTTTCCCAGGAGATGATTGAGTGCGACAACCAGTTAATCCATATCAGCGCCAGTATAGGTATCGCATTTTTCCCCACGCAGGGATATGTCGCCAGCGATCTGCTGGCCAAAGCGGATGCCGCGATGTATACCGCCAAAAACAAGGGCCGCAGTCAGTATCACATTTTCAGTGAAGACGATGACGAATTGTGGAACATGCAGGCGAAAATTCACTGGGAAGAACGTATCCGGTGGGCATTGGAAAACAACCGGCTGGTTTTGCATTTTCAGCCCGTGGCTGATCTGCGCACCCGGTCCATCGTGCATTATGAAGTTCTGCTGCGGATGCGCGGCAGGGATGATGAATTGATCACGCCGCCGGCTTTTATCGAAACAGCGGAACGTTTTGGCTTGATCCGGGAAATAGACCGCTGGGTGCTGCGCAATGCCATCAAGGAGCAGGCAAGACGCCGTGATCTGGGTGAAGAAGTGACACTGGCCGTGAATATTTCGGGACGCCATTTCGGCAGTTCGGAAATCATGCTGCTGGTGAAAGAATCCATGGAAAGATACAAAGCCGATCCGCGCAATATCATCTTTGAAGTGACGGAGACCGCCGCGGTTGAAAACCTTTCCCAGGCGCGCGAATTTATTGATTCGCTGCGATCATTGGGTTGCCGTTTTGCGCTGGATGATTTTGGTATTGGTTTTTCATCTTTTCACTATTTGCGTAACCTGCCGGTTGATTTCGTAAAAATAGACGGCAGTTTTGTCAGAAATCTGCATTACGATGCGGAAGACCGCATCTTCGTCAAAGCCATGGTTGACCTGGCATCAGGATTGGGAATCACCTGCATTGCCGAATTTGTGGAAAACATGGAAATCGTCAACATTCTGAAGGACCTTGGCGTGGGCCTGGGTCAGGGATACCATATCGCCCGTCCCCGGGAAGACACTATTCCCGGCGGCCATACCCATTTTTCATAACGTCAGTGCGTGTCACTGCATTACAAATCGTAACTTATCGTCAGTGGCGCATGATCGGAGAAGCGTTGCTCCTTGTAGATCGACGCGGATTTAACGGTGTCTTTTAAATTCGGTGTAATTACCTGGTAATCAATTCGCCATCCCACATTTTTAGCCCATGCCTGGCCGCGGTTGGACCACCAGGTGTATTGATCAGGTTGCTGGTTTACGACCCGGAACGCATCAACAAAACCCAGGGGACCAAATACCTCATCCAGCCAGGCGCGTTCTTCCGGTAAACACCCGGAGTTTTTCTGATTGCTTTTCCAGTTCTTGATGTCGATTTCCTTGTGCACGATATTCCAGTCGCCGCATAAAATATAATCGCGGCGTTTACGTTTCATGCTTTTCAGGGTGCCGGTAAAGCGTTCCATAAAACTGAATTTTACCTGTTGGCGTTCATTGCTGCTGGATCCTGACGGTATGTAGATGGAAGCAACACTGAGTGAACCGAAATCGGCCTGAATGTAACGGCCTTCCGCATCCATGTCTTCCCAGCCTTCGCCCAGGCCAGCCACGATATTATCCGGTTTTTCACGGCAGTAAATGCCAACACCGCTGTAGCCTTTTTGCTGCGCTTCGAAATAATAACAATGATAATTTTTCGGATAATAAATTGCTTCCTCCAATTGATGGGATTGGGCCTTGATTTCCTGCAGGCAGACCACATCCGCTTTTTGATTTTTCAGCCAGTCGAAAAATCCTTTTTGTTGTGCGGAACGGATGCCGTTAACATTCACTGAAATTATTTTCATTGGCGGATTCTGTTCTTTTATTTAATAGTAAAAAAATTACGAGTGAACGGTGGCGTTTGTACTAGAAGCCGTATCATACTGAATTAATGGCGTCCGATCTATCATTGCCGGATTGTATTTGCGCCGGACCATGGAGATCAGGTGGCGTAATTGACTATAATGCAGCTGAGCGATCAGGCATGCCTGGTAAAATCGCTCGTCATTATAATTCGGTAGCAGTAAACCAGTGACATTCGAGAGGTCCAAACCGGTTATGGAGAAATATCAAAAAGAATTTTTAGACTTTGCCATTGAGATCGGGGTGTTAAAGTTCGGCGATTTCACGCTGAAATCGGGCCGTAAAAGCCCGTATTTTTTCAACAGCGGCTTGTTTAATTCCGGGCGCTGCCTGGCGCGTCTGGGCAGTTTTTATGCGCAGGCCATCACCCGCTCCAATATGAAATTCGACATGATTTATGGACCGGCTTATAAGGGCATACCCCTCGCGTCAGCGATGGCGATTGCGCTTGCCAACGATTATGAAATAGATGTTCCCTATGCCTTTAACCGCAAGGAAGTAAAAGATCACGGCGAAGGCGGCATCATTGTCGGTTCGCCATTAAAGGGCAAGGTGCTGATCATCGATGATGTGATATCCGCTGGAACGTCCGTGCGCGAGTCGATCGATATTATCAACGCCCAGGGCGCCACACCGGCAGGTGTGATTATCGCGCTCGACCGCCAGGAAGTCGGTAAGACCGACAAGACCGCCATTCAGGAAGTGGAAAAAGAGTTTGGTATCACGGTAGTGAGCATCGTGTGTTTGGGAGATCTCATTAACTATCTCGAACAGCAGGCCGATATGCGGCAATGTGTTGCTGCCATCAAGGCGTATCGGGAAAAATACGGTGTCCGCTAGTATCCAGGTTCAACCAACAATCAGCTTGATGCCGACAATCAGGGTGATGGCTTCGTAAGCGCGTTTGATCCATTGGTTGCCTTTGACGATGGCAAGATGGGCGCCGATATAACCACCCAGCAATGAACCCAGTATCAGCGCCGGCAGCCACGACCATTTGATATCCGAGAGCATGGCCAATGCGCCGGCGCCGGCGCCGTTCCAGAACAGGCCCACCAGGATCAGTGTATGCGCCACCGCCCGTTTGTAATCCAGGCCAAACCAGCTGACCAGCCACAACGTAACAAACAAGCCGGTGCCAGAAGTCAACGAACCATTCAATACGCCGATAACAAACAGCACAACGCCGCCGGTCAGCAGTGAGCGCGGGGAAAATTCCACCGGTTTTTTCGCCAGGCCCAATTGCGGTTGAAAAACGGAATACAGGCCAAGGCCGGCGGTCAGTATACCCAGGGCAATTTCGGCGCTGCGGCCGGGCGCCAGTAAAATCACGTTGGCGCCCAACAACACGCCAGGCAGTCCAAACAGCAACATGACGAGCACCAGGCGTTTGTCGAGCGAGCCTTCCCTGAGATTGCGGATGGTGGCGCCCACACCCAGGGCGACACTCGCGATCTTGTGCGTTGCCAGCGCGATACCAAACGGTAAACCGAGAAAAATCAGGACGGGAAACTGGATGAGCCCCGCGCCGCCGCCCGCGAACGCGGAGAAAATATTGGCCACCAGCGAGATAACGAACAGTAAGAGTTGCTCCAGCCCCGGCAAGTTTGGCGGCCTATATGGATGACGGGTTTAGCGGTTGGAAGATTTAATCAAGGTGCCCACGCCTTCATCTGTGAAGATTTCCAGCAAGACCGCATGCGCCACCCGGCCATCGATAATGTGCGCGGTGTTAACCCCGGATTTGACCGCGCTCAACGCGCTGCCAATTTTCGGCAGCATGCCGCCATAGATAGTGCCATCTTCGATCAGCTTGTCCACCTCCGCTGCGGTGAGGCCGGTTAACAACTTGCCGTTTTTGTCCAGCAGGCCTTCGGTATTGGTTAACAGCATCAGCTTTTCCGCGCGCAGGGTTTCCGCCAGTTTGCCGGCCACCAGATCCGCGTTGATGTTATAGGATAAGCCGTCCTTGCCGACGCCGATGGGCGCAATCACCGGGATAAAATTTCCACTGACCAGCATGTTCACCACGGCCGGATCAATGCTTTCCACTTCGCCGACATGGCCGATGTCGATGATTTCCGGCGCGGTCATTTCCGGCGCGTTTTTGACAAAAGTTAATTTCTTGGCGTGGATCAAATCCCCGTCCTTGCCGGTCAAGCCCACCGCGTTGCCGCCCTTGCGGTTAATCAGGCTGACGATTTCCTTGTTGACCAGGCCCCCCAGCACCATTTCAACCACATCCATGGTTTCGCTATCGGTAACGCGCATGCCTTGCACGAACTCGGATTGCTTGCCCAGCCGCTTCAGGAGATTGCCGATCTGCGGTCCGCCGCCGTGCACCACGACCGGATTAATACCAACGGCTTTCATCAGCACGATATCGCGGGCAAAGCTTGCTTTCAGGATTTCATCCACCATGGCGTTGCCGCCATACTTGATGACGAAGGTTTTGCCGGAAAAACGTTGAATATACGGCAATGCTTCCGCCAGCACATGGGCGGTGTTAATTGCGGATTCGCGTGTTAATGACATAATGTTACCGGGCTCATATTCTCAGTTTGTTATTTTCAATTCGTTAGGTTCAAAACAATTTAAAACGGTATTTGCACATTTTTATCCGCTTGTTCTTTTACCAGCCGGCGGAAAGCATCCTTGATCCGTTCCAATGCCTGCTGATTGTCACCTTCAAAGCGGAAGACCAGGCAGGGCGTGGTGTTGGACGCGCGCACCAGTCCGAAGCCATCGTCCCAGTCCGCGCGCACGCCGTCAATGGTCGTCAGCCTGGCGCCGGCAAATTTGGCGTTATCCACCAGCTTTTTAATCAGCTTGAAATGTTCGCCTTCGGCCATGTTGAGGTTGAGTTCAGGCGTGTTCACGCTGTCAGGCAATTCGCCGAATATCTGCGTGGCGGGGCGCGGGTCCCTGGATAAAATTTCCAGCAACCGCGCCGCGGTGTAAAGAGCGTCGTCAAAACCGTACCAGCGTTCCTTGAAAAAAATATGGCCGCTCATTTCGCCCGCTAACAGGGCGCCGGTTTCCCTGAGTTTGGCCTTGATAAAGGAGTGGCCGGTTTTCCACATGATGGGATTGCCGCCCGCTTCCTTAATGACCATGGGCAGTTTGGTCGTGCATTTGATATCAAAAATAATGTCACCGCCCGGATTGCGCGCCAGAATGTCGCGGGCGTAGAGCATTAGTTGCCGGTCCGCCCAGATGATTTCCCCTTGCGGTGTGATGACGCCCAGCCGGTCACCATCGCCGTCAAACGCCAGGCCGATATCGGCGCCGCCGGCGGCCAGGGCGTCTTTTAGATCTTCCAGGTTCTCGGGTTTGCTGGGATCAGGATGATGATTGGGAAAGTTGCCGTCCACATCGCAATACATTTCTGTCACCTCGCACCCCAGTGCGCGCAGCAGTTTGGGCGCCACCGCGCCGGGTACGCCATTGCCGCAATCGGCGATGACTTTCATCTTGCGCGCCAGCTTGACATCACTCGTCACGCGTTCGATATATTGTTGCACAACATCCTGCGTTTCGTATTTTCCTGATCCACTGATCAGGTTTTTAGCTTCGATGCGTAGGCGCAACGCCTGAATATCACCGCCCGACAAGGTGGTCCCGCCAATCACCATTTTCAAACCGTTGTAATCAGGTGGATTGTGGCTGCCGGTCAGCATTACACCGGAACCGGTACCCATTTGATAAGCCGCGAAATAAAGCACCGGGGTGGGCGCCATGCCGACGTCCACCACATCCCGGCCGCTGCCGAGCAGGCCTTGCGTAAACGCGTTGAGCAACACCGGCCCGGAGAGGCGGCCGTCGCGGCCCACATAAATTTTCTGTTCACCGCGCGCCGCGGCTTCACTGCCAAACGCGAGGCCAATCTGGTAAATGGCGTCTTCGGTCAGTGTTTGATTGACGATGCCGCGGATGTCGTAAGCCTTGAATATGGAAGGATCGATGGGTGTATTTTTAAATTGTGTAGACATGTAGTTCCCGATATAAAAATTGTAACTCAAGTTTCGGAGCGCGTAGTTTTACCGCGCTCTGCCGTTATGCCATGGAAATGAACTCCGAAACTTGACTTATAAAACAGATAGCCGCTTTCTCATTAACAATAATCCACCACAAAAAATACTGGCGGCTGTGCTTAATGGCGTCCGGTATGGCCAAATCCGCCCGCGCCGCGGGTGCTGTCTTCAAATTCGGCGACAATTTCGAATGCGGCCTGCACCACCGGCACAAACACCATTTGCGCAATGCGCTCACCGGGATTCACCGTAAATCCGGTCTGGCCACGGTTCCAGCACGAGACAAACAATTGTCCCTGGTAGTCGGAATCAATCAGCCCGGTGAGATTGCCAAGTACAATGCCATGTTTGTGACCCAGGCCGGAACGGGGCAACAACACCGCGGCAAGACCCGGGTCATTAATGTGAATGGCGATTCCGGTGGGAATCAGTTCCGTTGCGCCCGGCGGCAGGTGAATGGGTTCATCAAGGCAGGCGCGCAAGTCCATGCCCGCCGAACCGCCGGTGGCGTACTCAGGCAATGGAATATGTGTGCCGATGCGGTCATCCAGAATTTTCAGTTGTACTTTTTTCATAACGTCCGGTGGTTTGTTTGAATGGTAAAGGTTGTTAAATAAATCTGCTGGCGCTTCACAAAATTAAGGCCGTTTGGACAATCAATTGGCCGGGGGTATTATACCGGTTTGTTGCGGGAGGGGTAATTGGATATTCGCAAGGCGCAGCGCGCGGCCGCGCCTTGCGAACGGGAGATGGCGTTACTGCTTGCCGACCAGCACGGTGATCATTTTGCCGGGATCAACCCGGCGCTTGAAGGCGTCCTGAATGCCGGCCGCTGTAACCGTCTGAATTTTGTCATTGAAGGTATCCAGGTAGTCGAGGGGCAGGCCATAAAAGCCGATCATGCCGATGTATCCCAATATCTTTTTATTGCTGGAGATGCGCAGCGGAAAACCGCCGGTAATGTTCTTTTTCGACGCGATGAGTTCTTCATCAGTAGGCCCTTTTTCGATAAAAATTTTCAGGGTTTCCCGGACGACGGTCAGCGCTTCTTCAGCCTGATCGGTGCGGGTTTGCAAGCCGATCTGGAACGGACCGCTTTTACGCATGGGTAAAAAATAACTATATGTGCTATACGCCAGACCGCGTTTCTCGCGGATTTCGTTACTCAGGCGGGCGACCAGGCCGCTGCCCCCCAGGATGTGGTTGCCGACATACAAGGTGAAATAGTCCGGATCATCGCGTTGTATACCCGGCTGACCCAAAATGATATGGGTTTGCGCCGACGGGTGTTCGAGCTTGATGATTTCCTCCCGGGTCAGATTGGCGACATCCGGCAGTTTTTCCGCTGGATCGCCTTTGGGCAGTTGAGCAACCAAGTTTGAAGCAATCCGTTCGGCCTTGCCGCGGTCCAGATCACCAACAATCGCGATGACCGCGTTGGACGCCACGTAGTAACGTTGATAAAACGCTTTCAGATCATTGAGCGTCAGGGTGTTCACAGTGTTTTCATAGCCGGATGGCATCACCGCGTAAGGATGTGTTTTAAACACGGCTTTGTAGAAGGCTTCGTCGGCCAATGCATCCGGTGATTGCTTGCGCTGTTCAATGCCGATAAGCATGCGTTTGCGTTCCCGTTCAAAGGCATCGTTGGGAAACGCGGGTTTGGTCAGCACCAGCGCCAGTGTCTCCAGCGCCGGGGTCAGAACTTTTTCGTCGGACAGGCTGCGTAATGTCAGGTTTGCCATGTCCCGCTGAGCCTCATTGCTGAATTGGGCGCCCAGCTCGTCAAAACGTTCGGAGATCTGGTCGGCGTTGAGATCGCCGGCGCCTTCGGCTAACAATGCATTGGTGAGCAGGGCAGTGCCGGCCTTGTTTTTGTCACGAGCGGCTCCCGCATCGAAAATAATCTGTAAATCAACGATGGGTAATTCCGGAGCGGCCACAAAATATACCCGGGCGCCATTGGGAGTTGTCCAGTGTTGAATGTTGACGGCCGCCAGCAGTGGCGGGCTTAAAATCAGCAGGCCAATTATCAGAAATAATTTATTGCGCATGTGGGGCTCCCCCGTGATTGCTGGCAATTGATTTGGGATTGATAGGTTGGGGATCCAGTACGGCAACGGTGAGCCGTTCATCGATCAGGTATTTTTGCGCCACCTGCTGCACTTGCTCGGCGGTGACAGTGCGGAAGCGGTCGACAAACTCGTCCGTTAATCTCCAGTCAAGACCGACTGTCTCCAGGGTTCCCATTTGCATCGCCTGATAGAAAATGGAATCCTGTTCGTAAATTTTGCTGGCAACCACCTGGTTCTTGATGCGTTCCAGTTCCTTTTCGGTCACCAATTCGGTTTTTAATCGTTCAATCTGGGCGCGAATTTCCTTTTCCAGATCCGCTACCGTAAATCCTTGCGCCGGCGTTGAATCGAACAGGAACAACTCATCCATGCGGCTGAACAAGTCATATCCCGCGCCAATGCTGGCGGCCATGGCTTTGCCCCGGATTAGATCCCGGGTGAAGCGCGAGCTGTCACTGCCATCCAGGACATGAGCCAGCATCTCCAGGGCATAGGGTTCCCACTCAAGCTCGGCGGTTTTAATAACGGGTACCTTATAGCCCATAAGCAAATAGGGCAGTTGTGCCGGCTCTTTTACCACGATACGCCGCACGCCGTTTTGTACCACTTCCTGTTGCGGCTTGAGTTTCGGCACTTTCGCCGGGGGTATTCTTCCATAATGTTCCTTAGCCAGAGCCAGCACCTGGCCAGGATCCACATCGCCCGCCACCACAAGTGTGGCATTGTTGGGCGCATACCAGTCGTTGTACCATTTTTGAGCGTCTTCAACCGTCATGTTTTTCAGGTCATTCATCCAGCCAATAATGGGATGATGATATGGACTGTTGGTGTAGGCAGTTGCCAGAAATAATTCGTAGGTTTTGGCTTTAGGGTTGTCATCGGTGCGCATGCGCCGTTCTTCCATAACCACCTGAATTTCCTTACCGAATTCTTCGGCGCTCAAATTCAGGTTAGCCATGCGGTCGGCCTCCAGTTCCATGGCGATCGGCAAACGGCTTTTTTCTAGCTGCTGGAAGTAAGCAGTGTAATCCTGGCCCGTGAACGCATTTTCACTGCCGCCGTTTTCGGAAATGATTCTGGAAAATTCGTTGGGACCATATTTATCGGTTCCCTTGAACATCATATGCTCCAGTACATGGGCGACACCGGTGGTGCCGTTTTGTTCATAACTGCTACCGGCTTTATACCAGACTTGCGATACGACGACCGGCGCGCGGCTGTCCTGCTTAACGAGAATTTTCAAGCCGTTGTCCAGTCTGAATTCGTGAACGCGCGGATTCGCCGTTTTTCCAGTTTCCTCCGTGCCGGTTGCCACAGCCGCCGGGCTTTTATCTTGCGTCGCGGAAGTTCCGGTACTGTTTCCGGCTGGTTGCTGCGCGGAGCCGGTAGCGCATCCCGCCAGGATGGCGGAATACAGTGCAATCCAAGTGGCTGTTTTCCAAAATTGACTTCTGGTCATGTAATTTCTCTCTTTTTCCAGGTTAATGGTTATGGAATCAGTGACAGCGTGTTTATTAATGAGCTTTTTAGGTTAAATACCGGGAATTGCCGATCGTGTCAGAAATCGTGTCACAGGGCAAAAAATTCAATGCCGATGCCGGATTTATTCAATGGATTTGCAAAAAATATGCGCGATACTGTGAGCTTTTTTCGTTACAATTCCAACTTGCAAAATACGGGTAGTGATGTATAGCGCGTATTATCCTTCAAATATTGCGGTGACTTCCCGCACCGCTAGATGAGACAGTCAGAACTAATGTTTGGTTTCAGAAAGAACAAATCCGGCAAGCCGGGCGATAAAAACGCAACGCCACCGGCTGTAAATTCGGAAAATATCCCGTCACAAGCCGAAGTGTCCGTAGTTAAACCCGGAATTTTCGCACGCCTGGCGCAGGGATTAAAACGTACGCGCAGCGGCTTAACCGATGGCGTTGCTAACCTTGTGCTCGGCAAAAAAGCCATTGATGCTGAAGTATTGGAAGAAATCGAAGCACTGTTGTTAACCGCCGACGTAGGAATAGAAGCTACCCAGGCAATCATCGATGACCTTACTCAACGCTTAAAGCGCAATCAATTAAGTGATGCCGATACGCTGTTCCGCGCCCTGGCCGAAGACATGTGCGCCATTCTGGAGCCGGTAAGTCAACCCCTGCAGATCCCGCAATCCGGCAAACCATTTGTGATTCTCATGGTCGGTATTAACGGCGCGGGCAAGACCACCACCATAGGCAAACTGGCGAAACGGTTTCAAAGCGAAGGACGCAGCGTGATGCTCGCCGCCGGTGACACTTTTCGTGCGGCCGCTGTTGAACAATTGCAGGAGTGGGGAAAGCGCAACGGGATCCCTGTTATCGCCCAGCATGCCGGCGCCGATTCCGCTTCGGTGATATTCGATGCCTTGCAGGCGGCGCAAGCCCGGAGCATTGATGTGTTGATTGCCGATACCGCGGGCCGGCTGCATACCCAGTCCAATTTAATGGAAGAGTTAAAAAAAGTGCGGCGTGTCATGTCCAAGCTGGACCCCGCGGCGCCGCACGAAGTCATGATTGTGCTGGATGCCGGTATCGGACAAAACGCGGTGATCCAGGCCAGACAGTTTCATGAAGCGGTGGCGGTTTCAGGCGTGGCGCTGACCAAGCTGGATGGCACGGCCAAAGGCGGGGTGATATTCGCCATCGCGAAACAACTGGGCATACCCATCCGCTATATTGGTATTGGTGAAGGCATTGATGATCTGCGGGATTTTAACGCCTGGGATTTTGTTAATGCATTACTGGAGCACGAGTCCGCCAACTCATGATCAAGCTGGTCAATGTTTCCAAGCGGTATGCCGGCGGTCATGAAGCGCTGAGCAATGTCAGTTGTCATCT
>JAKEGK010000062.1 GCA_022627515.1 Gammaproteobacteria bacterium | reverse complement strand
CCAGCTGGTTTTCCAGTATAGTCAGCGCGTTTTGCATTTGCTGCTTGGCGGTGTTCAGATCGCCCAGGGTTTCCGCAACGATGCCCAGTTTCAGCATTGAGTCCGCGGTATTGATATGGTTGGGACCAAAGGTCGATTTGGCAAGTTCATATGCCGAGCGCGCAGTTACCGCTGCACGGGCGTACTGGCCGTCTTCAAATTGTTCAACAAACTCTGCGGTTAACTTGTCCCAGATCTGTTCAGCGATGGCTGTGGTTTCATTGATTGCTTCGTCTTGTTGCATCTGGATAGCCCTGAGGCCATCATCCGCCGGTTTTACATAAGCGTGCGCGCTGCTGAAAACGAGGCTTATGCTGCCAAGGCTTATGCTTCCAAGATACAGGGCGGTTACAAGCAGTTGTTTACGCATAACTATGTTCCTTGATAAACACATCTTCGCGAAACCGGCGGATTGGCAAAGATCAACAGGTTCTTTAACTCAAAGTCCATTTGCTGGGGCCACCGGATTAAAACCACAACGTGTTTTACTACTCCTTTCGCTATGGGGCTTCTTCATCACGGTCTTACTTTTCGTTTTCGGCCATGGCGCCGGTATTCTTTAACGATTCGGAACCGGTAAAAAGCAGGATTTTGGCGGCCCGAATACCTCGTAAATCCATTTAAAATCGTAACCTAATGATATTTATAATGAATATTTCTGTGCATGCGTCACAGTTTGTACGTGACGTGCTTAATACGAGAATTCGCCGTCCGATATAGACATAGCAAGCACCGGGCCAATCTACCGGTTATGCAGACCTCCCCGTGCGCGGAAGCGGGTATGGATTGTTTAGTTCTTTTTCGGGGATTTGGTGTGCCGTGGCCTTTACTTGTTGAAGTTTTTATTCACGGCACAAACCAGTATTAATTGTTGAATTTGATGAAGTCGTAGAGCATGTCAGCAGCAGCAAACAAAAATACCCAGGATAATATTCAAGACAGTGTGCAGGAGTTGGTGCAAGGCGTCGTGGGATTGATCTCCCTGCCGGATGTATGTGTGCGCGTCAAGGAAATGGTGGATAATCCTGAATGTTCGGCAGCGGATATCGGCAAGGTAGTCATTAAAGACGCGGCGTTAACAGCGCGCCTGTTACGTATAGTCAACAGCGCTTTTTATCAGTTTCCCGCCAGGATTGAAACCGTATCACGCGCCATCACCATTGTCGGCAACCGTGAATTGAAAGACTTGGTATTTGCCGCCACCGTGGCGGGCATTTTTGAAAAAGTTTCCAGTGATCTGATTGAAATTGAAACATTTTGGCGCCATGCGGTGTATTGCGGTATCGTTTCACGCATTATCGCCAGGAAGTCCCGTGTATTACACAGCGAACGTTTGTTTGTCGCCGGATTAATGCATGATATCGGGCAGATGGTTATTGCATTCAAGCTGCCTGATCAATGCCGGGAGATTCAGCGTTACCGGAAGGAGCACGATGTGGAACTCCATGCCGCCGAGAATCATGTGCTGGGGTTTGATCATTCCCTGGTGGGCGCCGAACTGATGAAAGCATGGTCCTTGCCGCAAAGCCATCAATTGGCGGCATTGCATCATCATAGTCCGGAAAAAGCCCCTGACTTCGTTCTGGAAGCATCGATTGTGTATCTCGCCAATATCATTACAGAACTGGCGGAAGCTGGCACCGACGATGTTGAGATATTGCGAAAGGTGCCAGATGCAGTATGGCGGATGACGAAAGTATCCATTGAAGACATCGAGGATATTCTGGTCGAAGCGCGTGATCAGTTTATTGACGCGCTTACTTTAATTCGCAGCCGCGAAAGCAAGTCTTCCCATCATGTTGCCTGACAAATCCGGCTCTATTATCCATCCAATTGCCTAGGAGTCTGTCGGACTTAGGACTGATCTACTGCATCGGTGGGAGAGCGGTCCATTTTTCCGATCCTTTTCGTCAAATAGCTACGGCTATTCTCCTCAAACAATCGAAAAACTGTCCTCGTTCTCCCACCATGCTCCCTGCGATCGCCTAGGTCCGACAGACTCCTAGATGGTTTCAGCCTGTTTTTGGCCCGCTGAGACTTCACGTATCTGCTGAAGCAGTAATTCCGCCTGCTGATAATCCTGTGCCGTCAGACCTTCATTGACGCGCTGTAAAATCCCGGCCAGGTTTTGTCCCGCCAATTCCGGTTGGTTCTGTTCATAAAGGAAGCGGGAATAATCCGTAACGACGCGCAACTCCAGTCCCAATGCGCTTTGACGCCGCGCCGTTTCCAGGGCATCAATGAAACCGGCTTCGATATCATTTGCGGGGGCGGTTTTGCGTTGCCAGGCGATAACAGTCTTCAGGCGGAGCAATTCCGCCTGGAAAAAATGTTCATGGTGGGTGTTCAGTTTGGAAATGGTCTTGTCAATGATCGTCTGCGCTTCTTCCCATTGACCGGCCTTGATGTACATGCGCGCCAGCAAACTGTGTTGATAGGTTAACGCCAGACGGCTGCCGCGGTTGATATATTTTTGCAATGCGCCGGTGTATTGGTTAATTAGTTTGTTTTCACCAGTCTGTTCGTATTGGGCCCAGAAATTCAGCATTGAAGCCGCGTCATACCAGAACCAGAACTCATATTGTTCACACAGTTTGATCGTTGTTTCGGCCAACTCCCGGGTTTTTTCCGTATCGCCGCGCAGTTGGTGCACCACGGAGGAAAAATAACTGGCATAGACAATACTGAAAGGATGGCTGATTGTGTCAGCGCGGGATGCGGATTGATTGATTAGTTCCACTGCGCGGTCTGCATGACCCATTAACCAGGCTACGCAAGCGGCGCTGCCCAAAGCGGCAGCCTGTGTATCATGGCCATAAATAGGCATGCGTGCTGAAGCCTGATTGGTTGCTTCGGATTGTATGGCGCGGGCGAGATAATGTTCAGCGCTGGTAAAGTCACCCCGCCAGAACGAAGTCGCGCCGAGCGTGCGCTGGGCTTCATGGAACTGGCCAGGCACAGAGGTTTCGGAAGCTATGGCTTTCAATTGCACGGCCAGATCCTGCGCGGCGTCCAGCTCCGCGCGCACCAGGTAAAATTCCCATAAACCGCACAGAATTGGGAACATGGCGCTGGATTTTCCCCGGTGACGGCTTAACTCATAGGCGCGGCCATAGGCGTTCTGCACTTCATCCGCCGCATAACCTTGTACAAGCATATATGCCAGGCCACGGGATGCCTGGATTTGCAGTTCCGCTTCCGCGTTCTGCGGTGTGTCCGGCAGGTTTGTCAATGCCTGTAATGCGTTGTTCAGGTGAACGGTCGCATCAGCATTTGCAGAGCGCTGGATGGCCAGGCGGCCGGCGCGCATCCAGTATTGCACCGCGCTTTCATAATCGCCCGCCTCATTGCAGTGATGCGCCATGATTTCGGGATTTTCCTGAATTTTTTCCGGAAACTGCGTGGCGAGAACCTCGGCAATTTTCCGGTGGTATTTTTGCCGGGTTTTTTTCAACAGGGACTGGTACGCCACTTCATGCACCAGCGCATGGCGAAACGTATACGAAGCCATCGGAGGCAAACCGCGTTGATACAAAAGTTCGTGAAATACCAGATGCGCGAGGTGCTGGTTCAGGTTTTCATAGGAACTGCTGGTAACCGCGCTTAATAAATTGTGCGCAAACTCTCTTCCTAGCGTAGCGCTCAGTTGCGCAAGATCTTTGGCCGGACCCAGTTTGTCAAGGCGCGCCATCAGCGAATCCTGCAAGGTTGACGGAATCGCGAGACTGGAGACCGGACCGGCCAGCTCATAGTGTTCATGGGTCTCTTTTAACAAATCGGACTCCAGAACCATTTTTGTCAATTCTTCCACGAAAAACGGCGTCCCGTCCGTCTTGCTGATAATTTCATTGAATACCGATATGGGTAAATCCTTGTTTTTGGCAATCATGCGCACCATGTGGCCGGATTGCTTGCGGGTCAGGCGGTTAATGGAAATATGTGTGATATGCGAGCGCGGCGCCCAGGGCGGCGTGAATTCCAGCCGGTAACTTAACAGCACGAAAATATTGGCTGTGGGGACCTGGTCGATTAACAGACCCAGCAATTCAATGGTGGTGGGATCGACCCAGTGCAAATCTTCGATAATAATTACCACCATGCGCTGTGATGCCAGCCCCAGGACGACTCCCAGCAGGGCTTCCAGTATTTTCTGTTTGCGTTGTTGGGGCGTGACTTGTGGAGCAGGATACCGGTCTTCAGGATACGGAATCGACAGCAATTCCGCCAGCAGCGGCACGCTTTCCGATAACGGCACGCCAAACGCGGCGAGCGGCGATTCAAGCTGTTTTATTTTCTCCTCATCGGCGGAATATTTGCTCAGATCCAGCACATTGTGCAATACATTAATAACACAATGCAGGAAACTGTTTTTGTGGTAGGGAGAACCCCAGCATTCAAACAGGCAAATATCATCGTTCGCCACTGCTTCGCGTAAGAGTTGCACCAGCCTTGACTTGCCAATGCCGGCTTCGCCACTTAGCAAAACCACTTGTCCGAGCCCGGCTTTCGCCTGTTCGAAGCGGTCAATGATCAAAGCGGATTCCTGTTCGCGCCCGATTAGCGGCAACTGATTAAATGCGGATTTTACCGTCCCCGTTCCTGTCGGCTGGGCGCTGTTTTCCACTTTATACAACTTGAAGGGATGGCTGAATCCTTTGAGCAGATGCTCCCCCAAAGAAGCACATGCAAATTTTGCCTGCACCAGCCGGCAAGTTGCATCGCTAATCACGACGCTATCGGCGCTGGCCATATCCTGTAAGCGCGCCGCAATATTGGGTGTCGTGCCCATCGCCAGCGAACGCTTGTCGTCACTGCCGATTTCGCCGATAACCACCAGGCCGGTGTGAATGCCCACGCGAATCGAGAGGCTGACGCCTTGCTCCCGGGACAGCTGTTCATTGAGCTGTTTGATATGTTGAATGAGTTCCAGTCCGGTTTGTACAGCCCGTGCTGCGTCGTCTTCATTAGCCTTCGGGTAGCCAAAATATACCAGTATCCCGTCACCCAGGTACTGGGCGATGTGACCCTGAAACTGGCTTACAACATCCTGGCAGGTGTCACGGTACTGACCCATGATGTCACGCAAGTCTTCCGGATCGACATGCTCAGATAGCGCGGCGGAACCCACAACATCACAAAACAATACGGTTAGTTGGCGCCGTTCCGCCTGCGGATGGGATGCCAGCGTATCGGCGACAGAGAGTTTTGGTCTGGTGTTAATAATTTCATTGCCGATCTTGATTGCCAGTGGCTTGCCGCAATTGCCGCAAAATTTAAATTCCACCGGATTTTCGAATTGACAGTGGGAACATACGGGCAGCAGCGCCGCTGCGCATTGGCCGCAAAACTTCATACCTTCCGGGTTTTCAAATCCGCATTTTGTACAACGCATGGAACTTACACCAAACTTGACTGTGAGCCGGCGATCAGGACTTCGGGTTTTTGTTATTATGATGTATGCGGCGCCGTTACACATACAATTGCGCGCGCACAAAAGCGATTTTACTCAATTATGTGGGTATCGCAAGGACAATAAATCTAATTGTCCTGACGATGCTATGCTAAAGAAAACCTGATGAATATCAATAGCTCACACCGGTCTGCATGCATCTCCATCTTCAAGGATGCGGTCCGGTTCGTCCATGGAGCACATTGCAGCGCGACATATTTGCGGAAACATCCTGTTATTGGCGAAGTGTGCGTGGTCGCGATTGGAAAAGCCGCCTGCGATATGGCGAGTGGAGCGCGCAGTGTGCTAGGGGAGAAAATCAGGCACGGACTCATTGTTACCAAACATGGCGGGCGCTATCCGGCATTGCCCGGCTTGGATGTCATGGAAGCCGGGCATCCGTTGCCGGACAGACAGAGTCTGGAAGCGGGGCGCCGATTGCTGAATTTGCTGCGCGATGCGCCATTGACCACGACGCTGCTGTTTTTGATTTCCGGTGGCGCTTCGGCATTGGTTGAAGTGTTGCCGGAATCTTCGGCTCTCGCCGAACTCGAGCAACTCAATGCCTGGCTACTGCAAAGCGGACTGCCCATCGCGCAAATAAATGCGATCCGCAAACGTGTCTCCTGTATCAAAGGAGGCCGCCTGGCGCAACAACTCGGCGGCCGTAAAACCATCGTATTGTTATTGTCTGATGTGCAAGGGGATGATCCGGCAGTGATTGGTTCAGGTTTATTGTTTCCCTCCAATGCGGCATCGGATTCCATTCAAGAAGAAGCACTTCCCGGATTCGCAAAGCGCATGTTGCTTCTGGCGCCGCCAATGCCTGGCCGTGACGATCCTTGTTTCCGCAACATCAAGTGGAAGATCATTGCAAACCTCCGGCAAGCGGTCCGCGCGGCTAACCGCTCGGCGGTGCGGCACGGATATGAACCGCTAATACACGATGAGTATCTGCAGGGCGACGCCGTGGCGTGTGGCGAACGCATTGCGCAAATTATGCAGGAGCACCCGGGCAAATTGCACATCTGGGGTGGTGAAACCACGGTAACTTTGCCTGAAAATCCCGGCAAGGGCGGTCGGTGTCAAAGTCTTGCCTTAAGCGCCGCGCTTGCTTTGCAAAATGAAAAAAACTGGTGTTTGTTAGCCGCGGGTACCGATGGCAATGATGGCATGATGGATGCAGCGGGCGTGTGTATCGATTCTGAATCGTTCAAACAGGCGCGGAAACATTTGGCTGCTGAAAGCGCTCCAGAAGACTTTTTACGGCGCGCCGATGCGGGTAGTTTTTTTGAAGCATGGGGCGGTCTCATTAATACCGGACCGACCGGCGCCAATGTTGCCGATCTGGTATTGGGTTTTACATATTGATAACCAGTCAAAGCCTGAAAACAACCGGCGTAAAAAGGAATAAAAAAAGGGACTTTAGGAAGGGAGAGAGGCTAAAGTCCCTGGTTTGCTTGGTAGACAAGCATGAGGAAAGATGATGGTGTGAAAGGGTTTTCCTTCACTGCATTTTCAACTGCAATAACTCCTGTTGTATGACGCAATCAAAGCGTATAAGCGTGGTAACAAAGCCCTGCTCAATCATTTTCACGTTGTTTTAAAATCCGTATTTGCGTCAATTGCTCAATTTTTACTGCTGTATTTATTGCTACATATGTTGCTATATGTGTTGCCATATTTGTTGCTGTTTTATAGTTGCCGCAATGTTAAGTACTGCATCAGCGAAATCCGCGGTCTTTGTTAGCCTACAAACAATGCATCCAGTATCGGGCAGTTGTCGAGGCTGTTATTGCTGACACATTGTGTCGTTAATTTTTGCAGGGCATCTTTCATGCGCTGCAGCTCGTTAATTTTTGCTTCGATTTGCGCTACTTTGGATGCGGCCTTATCAAGTATATCGCCGCAGCAGGCTTCAGGATTTTCCCGCAATAACAACAACTCCTGGATTTCTTTCAGGGTAAAGCCAATCTCTTTCGCTTTCTGAATAAATAGAACGCGATTGATGGTTTCAGCTGGATATTTCCGGTAACCTGATGGGCTACGCTCCGGTTTGTTGATCAATCCTTCTTTTTCATAAAACCGGATCGTTTCGACGCTTACCCCCGTTTGTTTTGCTACCTGGCCAACTGTCATTTGAATCATTGTTATATTGACCTCGCAAAGCAATATAAACCCTGAAGTATACTACAGGGTCAACGATTACATAGTTGGCTACGTAATCATTATGGCTATCAATCCGTAAGTTTTCCGTGTAGGCAACTTGTGCGGTTTATTCGATTAAAACACGTTAGGCTGATAAAAACCGGTCCTAGCCAGCACATCTTTCTAAAGGTAGTACGCAAGTTGTTTGCAAAATAAACAAATCGAACAAGTAATTGAATTCGCGTTTAATTAATATTGTTATCAATACCCTGATTATGATAAAAACTCAAATCGTTGCCAGGAGCTTAAGTAGATACTTAAGTGGCTAATCCGTACCCGGCTTCGAGTCGATACAATAAATATAATTGTACTTAAATATAAACTACTGACACATTGTAAGCGCGAACACCGCATGGACCGCATCGTTTCCTGTGATACCTTTAAAAACGCTGTAATGAAAAATTTCGTTTCGTTGTTAATGCTGTTGTGCATTGCTGCACTGATATCCTTTCCGGTGTTTGCGGAGATGGATAGTGCCGATTCAACCAGTGACGAAAATGGTGAATTAAAAAAACCCCTAAAGAATTATTTTGAAACTGCGCAGCAAATCGAACTTGATAAGCAGTATCAAACCGGCGTCTCTTTGCTTCACGGCATTAATGGTGAAAAAAACGAGCCGGAGGCGTACCGCTGGTTTCGTCTCGCGGCAGAACAGGGTCATGCCGAAGCCCAGGCAAATCTGGGACATATGTATCTATACGGCAAAGGAGTTGGCTTAAACTATTTCGAGGCGCTGGATTGGTATAACAAAGCGGCGGCAGCGGGCAGCGCCACTGCTCAATATGGTCTTTATTTGATGTATATTAATGGTTTTGGCGTAAGGCGGGATGAAACGCAAGCGGTCGAATGGTTAACGCGGTCCGCAAAAGGCGGCTGGGCAGAGGCGCAAACCAAACTTGGAATCATGTATCGCGCCGGTATTCACTTGCCACGCGATCCAGGGCAAGCTGTTCAATGGCTGCGTCTAGCCGCCGAGCAGGGTGATCCCGAAGCGCAATATCATCTCGCCCGGCAATATGCAATGGGCATCGGCGTGGAAAGGGATTTTGTACAGTCGTACATCTGGTATGAGCTTGCCGATGACTCCTGTCCGGTCGATGCAAACCGGTCGCAGTGCGCGGAGTTCCGGGACAGTGTTGCACGGGTGCTTACACCCGGAGAACTGGCTCAGGCGGAACAACTTGCAAAACAAATGAAACAAAAATTCGCGGAATCATCGCAGTCCGGGAAAATATCAGATCCGCTGAATAACTAGCGCAATTCCTTTTCCCAGGTTAATCCACAATCGCAACTCATACGTGTCAGCCGCGCAAAGCCGCCGCGCTTCATACGTGGTATTGAACTTTGACGCTGTTATTCACACCTGCCGTCTTCTGCAACGGATAATTCTTATACCGGATCCAATCCTTCATTGTTGAGGTGTCCTTCAATTTGTTAGAGACGTTCTATTGACAGGACGCCTGAACCGGTTGCTTTTGTCACTCACTTATCGCTATGCTTATGCGCACGTGCGCTGGTTTGTCAGCGCCCCGCCCGCGGAAAGGGCTGCGCCCAACAAATGGAATTTATTTCAGGTTCTGGTTGCGATTTCCTTGCATCCTTCCCTTATATGAAAGTAGCGGGCACGGGAAGAACATCAATTCGAGGAGGTCGTTATGATCAATAATCTTGCCGAGTTGCGGGAGCAGCTCGCCGCACGAAACTATACTCACCGCGATTTTGAAGACGGTGATCCCCGTAAACTCAATCACCTGTCTCTCGAGCAACAAAAAAAGCGCGCCAAGGAGTTATTAAAACACTGGCAAGCGCATAATAACGGCCCACATAGCTCTCCCAAACTAAGCGACGCCCAACTGGCTAGCGCCCGGCAATATGGATTTGCGCAATGGGCCGACCTGAAAGCGCACATTGCACAGACCCGTATAGCGCGGGAAGCCTTGCAGTCAGGTCATCCAACCGCGCTGGATTCCGGTCAGCGCACTTTGCACATTCGTTGCGGCACAGATATTCAATACGGGCTTGCCATCAGCGGTTTTGAAGGTGACTTTTTGTGTTTCGCGGATCCCTATGTGCACGGGCCTGTTCCGCAAACCCAAACACTCGATGAATTTTTAAAAATCCGCGCCCGGTACATCAGCCGTTGGGGTATGCCTATCGAAGACGTTTTGCCGCGATTGGAAAAAGAATATATCGCGCTGGACAAAGCCAGAGACTATGACAAGGTCTTGCTGTGGTTTGAACACGATTCCTACGACCAGTTAATTTTATCCAAACTGCTGGACTACTTTAGTGATCCATGCAGTCGTCCGGGCCAACTGCAACTGATCAGTGTGTCGCATTTTCCGGGTGTGAAGCGATTTAATGGTATCGGGCAGCTGCCGCCGGAAGCCCTGCGTATGTTGTGGCAACAGTTTGCACCGGTGACGGAAGCGCAATTAAAACTCGGGCAACTTGCCTGGCACGCTATCACGGCTCCTTCACCGCAAGCATTAGCAGAGCTTGTCGACACCGGCACTCCGGCATTGCCCGGCATGGCGATAGCATTGCGCCGCCACCTGTTTGAGTTGCCCTCTATTGCGAACGGATTAAGCCTCAGCGAACAATTGACCCTGCAAATATTGCATGACAATGGTTCCATGAACGCGGCGCGTTTGTTTGGCGAGTACACTAATCATTACGAACCGTTGCCTTTTTGTGGTGATGTTGGCTACTGGGATATTATTGAAGGTTTGGCGAACGCCGGACAACCTGCCGTGCATATGCAAAAGGACGGCGAAAATCCGCAAGATTGGCGGGTAGAATCGTCAGCGCTTGCCGGGAAACTGCTTAATAATGACGTGGACTGGTTAGCGTTGAATGCGATTGACCGATGGGTGGGTGGTGTTCACATCCATTCCGCGCATGATGATTCCTGGCGCATCGACCGGGAAACATTCAAAGTAATCATGAAATAAAATCCTGCAATTGCAGGAGTGAATAAGCTGTAAACCATACGCAGCATAAAATGTTTAGTATTAT
>JAKEGK010000061.1 GCA_022627515.1 Gammaproteobacteria bacterium | reverse complement strand
TCGATCTTGCCTTCTTCGTCATTTTTAACCAGGCGTTTGAAATCCTTTTCCGCCTGAATAAAAATCTCTTCAGATCCTTTTTTATCTTCAAACCGCAGTTCATTGAAGTTGGTTGCGCCGCCATTTGTGGTGGAATGTGTTTTAATGCCGCTTTGCGTTTTGGTGGCATAAGGCGGCATGTTATCACCATTATAAACCGACCCAATCACTATGGGACGGTCAGGATCGCCATCCAGAAAATTGACTATGACTTCCTGTCCAATGCGCGGAATAAACTGACTGCCCCATTTATTACCTGCGAAAGCCTGCGCAACGCGAATGTAACAGGTACTGTTGGCATCCAGCTTCCCTTCCCGGTCCCAATAAAACTGCACCTTGATCCGGCCATACTTGTCAATGTGGATTTCTTCGCCACTGTTTCCAACCACAACGGCGATTTGCGGTCCGCGCATGACGGGTTTAATTAATGATACGCCCGGCCTGAAATGCACGGTGGCCGGTATGCATTGAAACGTGTTTGTGTAGCCTTGATCGTTTCCCTCACTGGAAAGGTAACCGCCGTCCCTGGCCTGCAAAAACACGGACGTTAATAAATATTTGCCGGTTTCGGATTTTGATTCGTGTTTGGCGAGTTGAAATACACCACCCGCATAAAACGAGGAGCAATTACTGGCGCCTTTCACGATATCGTGCGGGACTTCGCCGGCCGTCATCCTGGCATCCGCGGTTGTTTTTCCGTCCGCTGCCGTTTCGTAAAAGCCGGGATATTCATAATGCTCATATTGCTTGATATTCGGCAAATCTACCACGGTAGGAGTTGACGCCATCAAGCTGGCCGTTGGTTTTTTAAAATCATAATCGGTTACCGACCACTTCCCAGTTGTGTAAGCGTACTGATGATCCCAATCAAAAATATGGGTATCCTTAAAATCACCCCGCGTATAGTCGACTTTTGACTCGGCACAATCCGTATAGGCATTTTTCTGATCGACCAGCACCATTTCATGCTTGCCCTTGTCATGCAAAAAAAAGTAGGCAATACCTTCTTCTTCCATTAAGCGGGTGATGAATTCCAGGTCGCTCTCATTGAACTGAACACAGTATTCCCTTTTTTTATAATTTGCTTTCAGCTTTTTTTGATACTTTGCAATGACATTGTGGTCCTTGAATATTTCCTCGATCACGTCGACCGCCGTCATTTCCTGAAAAATACGGCAATTCACCCGTTTCGAGAGAAGCCACAGCCAGGGAACCAGCGTCATTCGGTATTGACGCAATCCTTTTTCTTTTCCTGTTTCCAGCACATCACCTTTTGACAGACGTATCACGTAACCATCGATTTGTCTAACGGCTTTCCCCTGTAACGTGATGGTTACAGACTTTCCAACGATTTTTTTCGCGTCAATCGCATCATTGTCTGACAACGCTTCCACTTCATATTCAAATAATGAAGACAACGCCTCAGTGCCCGAGACGGAGGTGGCGAGCAATACATCCTTGCCCAGCGGGGTTGAAAGATTAAGGAAACGATTATCTTGAGTAAACTTACTCATTCGAAGCTACTCTGCCAAGGTAGGTTGCAATAGGAGTGAATGACGCATCGACGACTGACCATCGATGACTGTCCGTAGTCATCCAGGCGCTTTTTTTCGAGTATCAATGCCACTGTTGCACTTCACTATAATTGACCATGCTGCCGGCGGGAGACAGTCTGCCAAACTCAGATTACGCGCATACCTATTCTCAAGCCCGTACGGCCAGGATACCACCGGGTGGTTTAGCGGTTGTCTCCGTCCGGAACAGGTTGTATTTCCAATCAGCACATAACCACAAAAGGCAGGTATCGCCTTTTGCGCTTCTTTCCTTATGCTGCCTGTTCGCGCTTGATAACCACCACGGTTTTACCATGTTGAACCTGATTGTAACAGGATGTCAAAGCAGGCGCTCCCGCAGAATCGTCCATAGTTGACGATTTTCCAATACTGGGTTGATGAATCCAATAACCACCCCACCGTTTACGATTAGACTGATGTTTCCAAACGGCGAGCCCCCGGTTATTGGATCTAATGCACTATCCAATTTGTCTCTGCAGTATTACACCGGCTCCCTAACAAACCTGAAATTGATTAGGCAAAGCCATCCAGCATA
Source organism: Gammaproteobacteria bacterium (assembly GCA_022627515.1). Classification (GTDB taxonomy): domain Bacteria; phylum Pseudomonadota; class Gammaproteobacteria; order SZUA-152; family SZUA-152; genus JAKEGK01. The sequence goes on along the minus strand of JAKEGK010000061.1, from coordinate 9,823 downwards.
TAGCCAATTTATCCGGTGAACGTTAGAGAGCTTTTGCCAGGGCCAAATCGTATCCGGAACGGATCGGCTGACCCACTTTGTTAGTCTTGTCGTATTGGGTATGACTAACGATCAACTTGGTGTAACTGAGCGTGACATTCTCTGTCGGATCGCTGGCTTCGGCTGCCGCATCGCCACCTTCAGCAGAAATGCTGTAGCCACTGACAACACAATCATTTAGTTCATATGTCATGAATTCAGCTGATTTCCCATCGGAAGTCCGGACGAAATGCAGTTTGGCGGTCTTGCCTTGCGCAGCCGCTACAGAAGCATTGAACAGATGAGGGGAAGAGTTATCCAATTTTTTTGTCAGTTGAATCTCACTCAACTGCGGGGTTCCGGATTCCCGGTTTGCCGCGACACCCGGTGTCATTGACACAGCACGACCCACCGAAAAATTGAAAAATGATATTTCGATCATGTTTTTGTAGCCTTCGTTAGTAACGTTACCTTTAATCCCATCTATTTCAAAATAAATAGCCATATGCTTTTCTATCCTTTATTAAATATTAACGTTAGTGAATTTACAGAGCGAACACACCTTGATATTAGCTGCAAAAGTATTTCATGCAACGTAAATATTTCACAGCGCTTTCATGTTACGACTTATAGACCACAATAGATAGATTGATACCGATACCGTCATTTGGATGCCGAATATTTTCGCGTCATATGTGGCAGCTGAATACTCCGGCACAACCAATGCACTAACAGACAGAATGGCAACACTTATTTTACTTTTTTACTTTTTTTACTTTGTAAAGCCCCTGAACAAGTCTATTTCGCTTGCAGTCGCAGTCTTGCCAATGAAATCCTGCCTATCGCAAAACCACCCTTTAACAGAGGCCCTTTGTAATTATTGTAAAGGCTAATAATACAAAAAATAAATATAGATGCAACTGATTTAATTGTTTAACTATCGATTTTCAATTTTCTCAAAAACGCGTCTGCTGAACTGCGTTTTAAAGCTTTGACTTAGTCTAAACTGGCGTATAAATACTCAACTAAAAGAACCTGAAAGAGCACCATACCCCTCAGCTGTCAGCTAGCGGACACAATAGTCGATTAACAATCATCCAATCGTGACTAAAATTTTCAGGAAGCAATTTGTTAAGACAATGTTGTTTTACATTCCCTGTTTTGTATTCTATTTAGTTGCCACATTCAAGGCCGAAAAAGGAACATCAATAAACGCATCCACTTTTTCCCGTTTGTCATATCGCGCCGGCACCAGTTTTGTTAATTGCTCAAAACTGTTTTTAACCCACTGGTTATATACACCCTGCTTGATATTCTTCAGATTTTCCTTATAGAAAGTTAATGCTTTTTCTTCAAATGGAAAAGCCTGCTCCTCCAATAACAGGTCATACTGTTCCAGTTCCAGGTCTTTTAAACCTGCGGGCCTGGGCGAATTTATAATTGCCCGGCTAAATTCATTATAAGTTTCCGCAATCAGGAAAATTGCCTGCGTTGTTGTTTCCTCAATCGCATATTCAGTGACTTTTGTCAATGCGTTGACGAGACTCTGCATGGCGGTTTTCTTTTTATTGAGCGTTTCTTTCAGCGGTTGCTCGATCCTGATGGATTTATAAGCCGTAACGTCGCTCTCAATCAATTCCAGCGCCGCATTAGCCGCAAGATATCTGGTCCGGTCTGTGCTCATGTTTTGCCGTATTTTCGCTTCCGAATCGACCATGGATTGCAATACGGTCAATTTGTTTTTAATGTCGTCCCGTTGACGGTAAATACCAACCAGCCGCGATTTCGCTTCCATGGCCGATTCATGATAGCTGGAATACTCATCAATATATCGTTCGTAAAGACTGGCAGCTTTACCGGTATTACCCGACTCTGCTTGCATTTCGGCGGCCTGCCACAACGCGTCACGGCGGACATCATCGCCATTGTTTTTATCTTCAAATGCCCGTTCGAAAGCTAACGCGGATTTTTGTGTATTGGATTGTTTTAAATATATAACTGCCAATTTGTTATTGACATCCGACAGCAACTTATGGCCGTTGAAGTTCTTCAGAAATCTTTCCAGTATTAAAACGGCTTTGTCATAATTTTCCGTCCTGATTAACACATTTGCGGCATCAAATTCCGCAACTGCCGCAAATTTTGAACCGGGCACTTTTTCAAACACCCTCAGATAATGTGTTACGGCTTCAAGATCTTTACCGGTTTTCTCCGCGTGCTCGCCTTGTTTATAGATACTGCTTGCCAACCTGTCGGCAATCAGGTTTTTGTCCAGAATCTTTGTTGTATTGCCGGTTGTTGTAATTCCATAAAGTCCGGCATACATTTGCTCGGCTGTTTTAAAATCGTTTAACATAAAGAGGCAATGAGCCTTATATAATTGCAGTTCCGCTTCAATTTTAATTTTTATCGCTTGCGGAACCTGGTCTACGATTCCGATGGCTTGCTGATACTGCTGGCTTGTATACAAATTCTCTACAACGTTCAGTACAGCATCCGGACTGCGCCTGTCGCCTGGAAAATCTTTGATAAAACTCATGGTATATTCCACTTTGCGCAACAGCCACTTGTTCCGTTCCGCCGGGTCTTTCGTTTTATTGTAGATATTGTCAGCCGTAACCAGAGCGGCGTAAGCCGCTTCTTTTTTATCTGTCAGGTCCGTATCACCTTTGTTAGATTTTTCATAATAGACAAGCGCCTTGTCCGGCTCGCCGGAGTCCGTTAACAATTCCGCGTACATAAAATACGTTTTTGCGGCCTGCCCGGAGATGGAATCGTACTTCGCAAACTTTTCATACCAGTATTTGGCTTGTTGAAGATATGCCGGACTGCTGGATTTCTGATACAAACCATGGTAATGAGACGCCATATAAACGGTATTGGCTTCCAGTGCCTCGCGGATGTTTTTGTATTGACTGATATCGTTTTTCTTCCAGAACAGGCTGTTTGCTGCGTATTTTGTTTCAAATAGCGTTCTGGCTTCCAGTTCTTTTTCAGGTTGGCCCGCATTCTGCCAGGCTTTAATTATCCTGAGCACAAATTGCGGCGCGTGGGGAGATAGTTCATTGTTTTTTACATAGGCGGTATAAATTTCAACGGCATCGTAAACCCGCTGCTGCGACTCGTACATCTCCCCCAATCCTTCATAAGCCAGAAAAGCGTAAGATGAATTGCTGTATTTTTTAAAATATTGATTGAGGTTATCCAGTCCACCCATATTGGCGAAACACAGGCTGATCGCTCTGAGCAGATCGACATACATCTCCCTGTCCGCTGCGCTTAGCTTTGCCTTTTCCGCCAGACCGGATATTTCCAGAACCTTAAAAAAATCATCGAGCGCATCTTCATATACTGACTGTCGCAGCCGCGACCAGCCGCGTTTGTATAACGCCCGCCAATAATACGTTGAGCTGATATTTTCCCGCTGGATCGCGGCGCTATACGCCAATTCGGCGTCAATCGAATCGTTCTCTGTAAGGTATTTTTCGCCCAGCTTGAATTGTATCTCGGTGTAAAACCTCGACTGGGGGTAGTTGTCGACCAGTTGGCGCATGGCGGTCACGGCTTTCTCAGGCTGTTTTTGTTTGTCATAAGCCGTTATCAGTTGATACAGAAGTTTGTCGTTATTCTTGTGATCCGGATAATCCTTTAGCGCCGCGGTCATTAAATCAATACTGGTTGCCAGTCTTTTTTCCGCTGCCGCGGCATTGGCCTGGTTTTGGGATTCCTCCGCCATTAACTGTTCATATCTGTCCTGCTCCAGTTCGGCTAAACGCAACATGGCCATGCGGCGGTTATGCGAAGAAGACGTTGCACTGTCCAGATAATTTCTGTACAAAGTTCTGACTTCCTTTTCCGTAACCGTGTTTTTCGCAATCGTGGTCTCCAGCTTCGAGCCCAGGGTCGAATCATATATCCGCGCCAACGCGTATTGTGATTGATTCAAATAGCTTAAAAAATAGTTTTTTCTGGCAGTCAATTGTTCGTCAAGCTTATGCCGCAAGTACAAAATGTATTGTTCAGACAGGTCACTGATCCGTGATTTAATGTCTGTTATATTTGCGGATATTTCGTTATACGCTTTCTTTTTATATCGACCCAGTTTCACTAACTTGCTGTTTAACTCTTCCAAAAACGCCTTTAATTCCTTTAGATCCCTGATATTCCGGTTTGCAGCGATCCAGCGCTCGTTTTCCTGAAGTTCATAAATAAAACGGTTGACTGGCTTGTCTTGCAACGCGATGCTTGTTTGAGGATTTTGCTCTACACTATTCCCGGTATGGCTGAAGCCGGCAATGATGTGATCAAAACGTCCTAACGCCAGGTTCTTTTGCAGATCCGTTATTTCGTGCATGCTTGCCTGATAGTAATCGATTGCACTTGAATAGTACCCGGTTGTGGTGTCCAGTGATCCGATACTCTCCAGTATGAACGGGATAACGATATGAGCTTCTTCAGTAACCAGCTGTTTTGCATAAGCCTGTTTCAGGTTTTCCAGTATCTTAAGCGCTTCCTGGTATTTTTCCTGCTCTGCCGCCACAATCGCCAATCCCAATTGAGTTTTATAACTGTAAGGCCCTTCAGCGGAAACTTTCTTTAAGGACGAGTACGCTTCCCGGTAGTACGCCCGCTGCAGCTGCGAATATCCAAGCGCAATATAAAACCGGTCTCTTAAATAAGGTGATAAATTATGGGTGGAATTATCCTTCTTAAGCAGGTTTTGGATAATTTCCTCGGCATCCGACCACCAGCCTTTGCGCAAATGGGACATTGCCATATTAAAACGCGCATAAACATAGTATTGTGATGAAGGCGCTATTTCCGACAACAGGCTAATCGCCTCGTCGTGACGCTTTTTATTTTGCAGTATGACGGCTTGCATAATGCGTTTCTTGTCAAGCATGTCCAGGGGGACGCCATCTCTCACGCTTTCAAATCCATTTAACGCTTCATCCCAGTATCCTTTCAGGTAATCGTGTTTCGCCAGGTAGTACCTGGCAAGACTCGCCACCGCGGTGTCTTCTTCGCCTAGTAACGATGTAAAAATCTTTTTTGAATATTGGTATAAGCCGTAGTCCAGATAAATATTCGCGACCCGTAATGCGGTTTCGTACTTGGAAAGGATTACGCCAAAATCACGCCCGGTATGATAACGGTTTATCGCGGATAGATACTTTCCGTTCTCCTGGTCGCGGAATACAAAATCCAGGCTGAACTCCGCGCGGTTTTTCCCCTTAAGCGATTGTCCGATTTCAGTGTTTGACTCAGCGGCATATTTGTTGATTTCACGATTCAGATCCAGGATGCGCAATTTGATTTCCTGGGCCTGATCATCGAGCGCCTGAAACAAATCCGTTTTTTGCCCGTTATTGGCCGCCGCGGCTGCCTGGGCAACGCAAAACAGGATCAGTATTGTCAGGTTTATTACAATTTTTTTCATTGCCGCTTCACAAAAACATTACATTTCGCAAAACCGGCGCGTATCCGCTGCGTGCATGGATGCGCCGCCCAGGTTAATTTCCGGCGCAGCTGACATCGTTTTTTACGATACCCTCTTTCAGCTGCGTAAGATAAGACATTTTATTGCGCTGATGCTTTTTGACTGTCTAAAGAACTTTCCGGCTCAAAGGGTTTTTCCTGTTCAAATACATCCGGATCCTGCTTTTTCTTGTACTTGCGCTCTTCTTCGTCTTCCGCAAGCTGGTCCGCGGGCAATTTTATGGGGCTGTCATCTTCGCGGTAATTTTTTACTTTGGTAAAGATCGCCGGATCAATTATCGCCAACGCGTCCACTTCGGTTCTTTGATTGCCGCCAACCTCCGCTTTCGCGTCGTTAATGCCAAACAACACGCGGCTCTGGTTAATTAAGGGATCAGGCGATACGAGATAGATAGGATCGACACTGGTCAGGGTATTAATAACAACCGCCCCTGGCACATTGACAACCAAAGGCCTGCCAATCGTGCCTAACGTGCCGAAATCGGCATTGAAGAAAGCAGATCCGCCTGTAACGTTGGGCCGGGCACGGTTCGGCGCGCGGGTAGACAATATATCGCCGTTAAAGGAGGTGATCTCCACTCTGCCGTCACCATATACCGCGTCCAGTGAACTGACATCAACGGTACTGCTCGCCGTGTAGCTGATATCACCGCCGGCCGTGGTTGTGTTTACCGCATCGTCCATGGTTATACCGCTGTTTGCCGATGACACGTTAATTTGCGCCGCGCTGTCAGCGACCGATATATCGCCGAATTGGCTATATTGGCCGCCGGCGGACATATTCACGCTGCCGTTGCTGGTAATCGTGGCCTGTTGCGTTAATGTCCCCGTGGTTGATATTTGTATAGCTCCGGAATTGATTCCGGTATTTGAAGCCGCTACCAGGGTCAGGTCACCGGCGTTAGCAATCCCAATGTTACCGGTGGCCGTATTGCTGACTTGCAAACTTGCCACCTGGGTTTCCAACGCATCCCCGCTGCCGATTCCATCTTGTGCGATTAGCTGTAATGATGCACCCGATAGATTGATACCACCGCTATTAGCGTCGGTGATCGCCCCGCCCGCATTAACAACAATAAGACTACCCGCAATCGAATCGACACCAAGATCAGAACTATCGTTGACAACAACCTGGCCGGCATTGGCGATGGTAAGAGCGCCAAAATCATTACCGGCATCATCCAGCGTCACGTCATTGCCTGCCGCGTCAAATACCGCCTGATTGGCTGCCACGACGGGCCCGGAATCGGTAATTGCGCCATTTGCCGTGATACTCAAATCCGTTGCGTTAACAGCGGCGAGATCCACCGCGCTGTTATTGACAAACTCCACGCTGCCCAATACACCATTGCTGGCGATAAAACTTACCGGGCCTGTGATCAGGTTATTGGCGTTATTGAGCGTAACCGATGAGGAATCCGCGCCGGTGATATTCAGCGCGCCGGTTACGGTTATCGCGTCATTGGCGCTGATATCGCCCGCGAGATTCGCGAGGTTAATGCTGCCATCGATGCTGGAATTCAGGAGCGTAAGCGCATTGTTTTCCACCACGTACACATCGCCGGTTATATCCGTTAGCTGTAAACGGTCGACCGCGGTACGAACCGGCGCCGCGGACGCGCCCACGCTGGCCGCATTGGCCACCACCAGATCACTGGCGCTGATCAATGACGCCGAGGGATTGTTAATGGTTTCGGCGCGCAGTGTTACAGTGGACGGCATGTTTACATTGCCGGACAAATCAATCGTATCGGAACCATCCTGCCCATCCACCACCAAATTCGTTTTGTTGGACGAGTTGATAGCCGTGAAGCCTCCCAGCGCGGCTGATACCGGGTTGTTGCCGGACAGTGTGCTGCTGCCGAGTGTAACAGTGTCGCCGTTGCCGCTTCCCAACACTGTCAGGGTATCCGCCGTCATTTGATCGTTGATTTGCTCCACGCCGGTCGTCACGACCGTCTGACCGCCGATGGTGTTGCTGACGCTGTCCGGCGCCGTAACACCAAACTGATACACACTGTTTTGGCCTGTGGCCGAACCCTGCAGCGTAACGGTATCGCGCACATTGTGCGCGCCGCCGTCAAACGCAATATTGCGGGACGCAGCACTATATTCGAAAATCAGCGTATCATCGCCGTCGCCACCAAAGACCTGACCGGTGACCGATCCGCCGGATTGCACAGTGAATGTATCGTTGCCGATGCCGCCAAAAATATCTTGCATCGATCCACTCACCATAAAGGTATCGTTACCATCGTCGCCTGTGACCTGAGCAGTGACCGATCCACCGGCCTGAACGGTGAAATTATCATTACCAATACCGCCACCGAGATTTTGAATCGATCCGCCGGATTGAATCGTGAACGTATCCACCAGTTCCCCGCCGTTAAGATTTTCAATGCCGGAAAAATCAACCTGCCCTACATCGCCCGCATTGACTCCATTAATGACCCAGTCATTGTTCGCATTCAAACCCGTTAATGAATCACCAGACGACTGGCTGCCAACAATACTATCAATTCCCGTGATACCACCGGTTCCCGTGGCGTTGCCCACATTGGGAATCGCCGACGCCAGCTCGACGCTGACCGCCTGGGTCAAGGCGGAATAATCCAGTGTGTTGTCGCCCAAGCCGCCGGTGATTAAGCCATCTTGCGCGCCATTGGCGGAAAAGATAAATGTGTCGTTACCATTGCCGCCCGTCAGATTTTCAAATCCGGTATAGTCATAACCGCTCAGGGTATTCCCGCTATTGACGCCGGAAATGCCAGTAATGAACCATGTATCGCCAGTAGTTAAGCCCACCAAGGTATCCATAGCTGCGCCGCCAACAAATCCGCCGGCATTACTGAAATCAAAATTCCCGGCTTGTGTGGTAACGGTCGCCGATTGAAGATTGACTGTCGCCGCCGTGGTGTAATTGGAAAGATTGATGATATTGTTACCGCTGGTGTCGGTTAATCCCCCGTGAATTCGCCCTGTGACGATGACACCGTTATTAAATATGAACTCATCGTTTGCATCACCGCCCGTCAGGTTTTCGAAACCGGAAAAATCAAATGCGCCACTATTGATATTCCCTGCATTGTTCGCTGTTATGGCCCAGATATTGTCCGAGTCAGGGCCAATTAAAGTGTCTATCTGACTGGTTCCGGTAAATGAACTGAATCCCGTCAACGCTGACAGATCAATGGTAATACCGCTGGTAAAACGGCTGTAATCCAGTTCATTCGATCCGGCGCCGGCGTTTATGGCGCCAGCGAAGCTGATGCCGTCATTGAAAATATACGTGTCACGCAAATTACCGCCGTTAAGAGTTTCAAAGGCAGAGAAATAGAAATCAGTGTTCAACGTGCCGGATGTTGCCGTCAAAATCTCCCATACATTATCCGCGTTTTGCGGTCCGGTTAAAGTATCGTTAACACCTGCGCCGCCTATGAACTCTTCAATTCCACCAAACGAAGCCACATCCGTGGCCGAGTTGTTATCCAGATTAACGGTAACCGCGGTGCCCCGTGATGCATAATCCATTATGTCTCGTTGAGTGGCGTTGCCACCACTGATCGTCCCGGATATGCTGCCATTCGTTTGCAGCACGAACCTGTCATTGCCGTTACCACCGTTTAACGTCTCAAAACTTTCAAACGTTACCCCACCAACGCTGGTTTGATTGACGCCGTTTATAGTCCATGTGGTGTCATTGCCCGATCCATTGAGGGCATCGCCCGCCACACTGGAACCAACAATACGTTCAATAGCGATGTATTGAGTGACACCCGTTACGCTGTTCGTGGCGAGGTTGACAGTCACAGTCGCGCCGCGTGACGAGTAGTCGATAACGTCGATTGACCCGCCAGTTCCGCCATTGATCGTTCCAACGCTGCCGTTGTTCAGCATGTAAAACGAATCTAAGCCCGTGCCGCCGGTGAGGTTCTCAAATCTTGAGAACTGAATACCAACTCCACCGCAACTGGAATACGCGGTTACTACTCCAGCTATACACCCTTGATTAGGACCTTCAGATAAAGTCCAGGTGTTGTTATTATTGTTGCCTACTAAGGTATCACCAGCGTTGTTTGTCCCTCTAACAATTTCGAAACCGGTGAGTTGAGTGATATTGACGGTAACCGGCCCAGCGTAGTTCACGTAATCCAATGTATCACCAGCGAAGTGCCCACCAGCATTTATACTAATCCCGTCTATTCTGCTGAGGTCAGCGTCCGGTCTGAAGTTATCATCGCGGGTATTGGAACCGTTGAACGTTTCCATTTCCGCGAACGATGAAACGACACTAGATGGTGTGGTA
>JAKEGK010000060.1 GCA_022627515.1 Gammaproteobacteria bacterium | reverse complement strand
ATTCGAGCGTGCGCGGTTGATCATTTTTAATGCGGGATAATAATTGTGAAGATCAGCCTCGATGCGGTTGAAACGCCGGCTTTCCGAGCGGCATTGTACGAGATCGCCACAGCCCAGATAATTTATCACCCATTGAATCGGATAGACGAGTTCTATTTCTATATCATCATTCTTGCTTGTGAAACGTTCCCCGCAATATAGCGTGAAATGAGTACCACCGGCAGGATACAAATTTTTCCAGAATACTTTTACAGCTTCGTCGGCATTAGCGATTAGAAACTGGTCAGCGTTGCAGGGTGTAAACACGCACAACGCAAAAAGTAACCAAGTGACTTTTTTCATAGTTTCAGCCTTATTTTTACCAGTTTGTTACTGGATTTTTGTTTATTGTCCGGCAATTTTTGTTTGATGTGAACTATAGCAAACTACATAAATAAATTTAAGGTGACGTGAAATAAAGCTTAGCGGGCATTAACAACAAATCCACGGTAAAAGCCCGAAAATTCTCTAAAAAGTCACTGTTATAGAAATTTTTATACTGACCGCGGCCGCATTCACTAACGCGCGTCTGCTGGAATTGCTACGCATACTGTGCCCCGGTTGCGCAATACAATAAGAATGTAACATTAAAACTAGTCCTATCCGTGGCTTGAATATGCTATTCACCCTTTTGAGTGACGGAATGGTTAAAAACCGGAAGCGCCTTAACTGGCTACATGCTAACTGGTTGAGTTGCCCCGGGAATTTTTCAGGCTGTGATTTGAGTTTAATGAAAGTCCGGCAGAAAAACGGGTTGCGAATAGCATCACAATTTTTGCCTTGGTTGTTTTGGATCGGATTAAAGCCATGCGGTGCGCGGACGATACATCGAAGGTAAGTCGTTTCATTAATCTGCAAACGTTGAGGGCTTCAGTGTGAGTGAACGTCGACTTGGAAAACCGATCGGATTTTATCTAGGTAAACCCATCTACGATTTTGTTGTTCAATCGGGTAAAAAGTACGTGTTTGACCGGCTCGCGGAATGCGACCGGGAAGGTTGTCCGCTTGATCAACTGAATAAAGACGAACTTTTGTTCGCACCGGGATTGATATATAAGCAATCCTGATCCTCGCGCATAATACGCCAGGTATCTTTTTAGCTGGCGTTAATCAACGGCGCATACAGTAGTCGATCTCTGTTCCAAGCCTCCAAAACGCACTGGCGATTTACCGTTGTGTTTAATCGCCGGTGCCAGCTGTCCCCACCCCCCTTGCTACTGGCGCGTCAATGTGATGCCCTTCTTGCGGTTAGACTCATTCAAAAATTCATGAATTGCCGGCTTTTGCAAATATCCTCGCAGGATATGGCAAAATAGGTAAGTTTTTTTATGCGCCTGTGCTGGTTGTTAAGGAAATCAAAGTATAAAATAATGACTTGCGGGCAAAATAAATCCGGCAGGTAGAATTACAATAATCCTGTGTATAGCGGGAGCAAAAGGATTGATAGCAGTCGTTAAAGGGAGAAGTGTTGTTTTATCCGGCATATTTGTATCCGGCAACTTTGTATCCGGCAACTTTTTATCCGACAAATAAAGCAACAATGCTCAACGATAGGGGACTGTTTTATGCGTGTAATGTGGATATCTGTTTTTCTGTTTCTGGCGGTCGTTCTGTTGTCAGTTGGCCTGTATGAGCCGGACGAAAATCCCCAACAGCTTTCATCTGTTGTTGATACATCAATTGCTGCAAGTCCTTTTGTTGAAGGCGAAGTACAGGAGAAGCAGGTTGAATTGGCCGCATTGCCCGTCGGGCAGATGCAAGCTGAGGCGTTAACCGCAGCACCACCGATAGGAGACGAGACTCCGCTCGAACAGCCGCGCAGTGATGCGGAAGCGGGGCAGATTAACGCCGGCACTATCGGTACCTCATTAGAAAATACCGGCGCCCTGGATTTAAACACGGTGGCGCCGCTTGCTGTCAATCATGTTGACTTAGTGCAGTCAGAAGGGACATCGCAAACGAAACCGGTGGGCTTGCTGGCCCGGTCAATCGAACAACAAAACAATCAAAATAAGATAGCGGTAATTGTTCATCTCGAAAACAATCAGGTTCTGACAAAAAATGAAATTCAGGCCATATACCAGGACCGCGTTACCCAATGGCGGGATGGTTCCGGGATTACGCTTTACAATTTACCGCTGGGTGACAGGCATCGTGAGAAATTTTCCAGGCGCATCCTTGATATGTCGGCGCTCGAAGCCGATGCAGCCGAGTCAAAGCGCCGGGAAAATAATATGCTGGTTAATCCTGTGCAGATTAAAGCCAAAAACATTGTTGTGTCTTATGTGGAACGTGATCCCAACGCAATTGCCTATGTGCCATTGTCGATGATCAGGGAAAAGTCCAATGTTAAAGTGGTAATGACGCTTCCGTAGTGAAAGTTGAAAGTCTTAAGTTGTCTGGGCCTGGGCAAGTAAATCCATCATCACTTTTGCCGCATTGGACAACGTTCTTTTTCGATGCCACACCATGCCGAGATTCCGTTGCAACCGCATTTGCGCCACCTTTAATACCACCAGGTCATCGCTTAGCATGCTGCGGGGCAACAGGCTCCAGCCCAGTCCCACGTTGACCATCATTTTGATGGTCTCCAGATAGTTGGTTGAGAGCGTCGTTTTAATTTCACAGTGCACGCCGCGAAAAGCGGTTTCTAGAATCTGCCGCGTGTAAGTGGTTTTGCCTGGCAGGATTGCATTGTGTTGCGCAAGCTCGATTGCGCTGATTTCTTTTTCAGGCGCGTACATTCTTGTAAGTGGGTGTGTTACGCCCACTAGAAATTCCAGCGGATCATCCCAAACCACCTGTGTGTTGAGTTCCTGATTGGCGGTGCCGGGAATGGTAATGATGCCAAGTTCCAGTTTACCGCTGAGTACTTCGTGGTACGCGGCTTCGGAATCCATAAAATGAATATCAAGTGTCAGGCCGGGATATTCCTGGTTGAGGCGTTTTAGTATCGGCGGCAAATGGTGCAGGCCAATATGGTGGCTGGTGCCTATATGTAAAGTTCCGGCGACTACGCCACTGAGATTTTCGATCTCGCGCTGGCTGTCTTCCAGCTGTTGCAGGATGATTTGAGCGCGCTTATGAAAAATTTCCCCGGCGGGGGTCAGCAGTGTTTGCCGGCCGACGCGGTCAAACAGTTGAGTGCCCAGTTCGTTTTCCAAAGCCTGGATGCGCTTGCTGATTGCTGGCTGTGTCAGGTACAAGCGCTCCGCCGCCACAGAAAAAGACGCCGTTTCGGCAATCGTAAGGAAGGTTTTGAGGCTGGCGGTGTCCATGGATTTTCGAACTTATACATTCCAAAATGGAATAGATTACATGAAAAATATGAATTTGTGTAATGGCAAAACCTGCAGTATCTTTAGTTTGATTAATGATAATTGAGTCAAGCTATTTAGCGAAGGAATTCAGCATGGCAGGTAAAACGCTTTACGACAAATTGTGGGACTCCCACGTGGTCCGGCAACAGGATGATGGCACGTGCCTGATTTATATCGATCGTCATCTAGTGCATGAGGTGACTTCTCCGCAGGCTTTTGAAGGCTTGCGAATGGCGGGACGCAAGCCCTGGCGGGTCAGTGCGAACCTGGCGACTCCGGATCACAATGTGCCCACCACCGAGCGTGACAAAGGCATCGCCGATCCGATATCGCGCTTGCAGGTCGTGACTCTTGACCGTAACTGTTTAGAGTTTGGTATTACCGAATTCAAAATGAACGATGCGCGCCAGGGTATCGTACACGTGATCGGCCCGGAGCAGGGCGCGACCCTGCCGGGTATGACGGTAGTCTGTGGTGATTCTCACACCTCGACTCATGGCGCGTTCGGCGCGTTGGCCTTTGGAATCGGTACATCGGAAGTGGAACACGTGCTGGCGACCCAATGTTTAATCCAGAAAAAATCCCGCAATATGCTGGTGAGTATTGATGGCGTTGCCGGCATTGGCGTTACCGCCAAGGATATCGTGTTGGCGATCATTGGCGAAATCGGCACTGCTGGCGGCACCGGATACGCCATTGAGTTTGGCGGCGCCGCAATTCAGGCGTTGTCTATGGAAGGCCGTATGACGGTGTGCAACATGGCCATCGAAGCGGGCGCGCGGGCGGGTATGGTGGCGGTGGATGAAAAAACCATCGAGTATGTGCAAGGCCGGCCGTATGCGCCCAAGGGTGACCTATGGGGAAAGGCGGTAATTGCATGGCATGAGTTAAAGAGTGACGGCGATGCGGTGTTTGACCGTGTAGTGCATATCGACGCGGCCGGCATTACGCCGCAAGTGACCTGGGGCACCTCACCGGAAATGGTAGTGTCCGTGGATGGCAAGGTGCCTGATCCCGAACAGGAACCGGATGCCACCCGCCGTGAAGGCATGCGGGCTGCTTTGAAGTATATGGGACTGGCGCCCAACACACCCATTACCGCAATCGAAATCGACAAGGTGTTTATCGGTTCCTGCACCAACTCGCGTATCGAGGATATACGCGCAGCGGCGCAGGTGGTGAATAACCATAAGGTATCCAAACGGGTAAAGCTTGCCATGGTAGTGCCGGGTTCCGGCCTTGTGAAAAAACAGGCGGAACAGGAAGGCCTCGACAGGGTTTTTATCAATGCCGGTTTCGAGTGGCGCGAACCGGGTTGCTCCATGTGCCTGGCCATGAACGCCGATCGCCTGGAACCCGGCGAGCGTTGCGCCTCGACATCCAACCGCAATTTCGAAGGCCGGCAGGGGCAGGGCGGCCGCACCCATCTGGTGAGTCCGGCGATGGCGGCTGCCGCGGCGATCCATGGCCACTTTGTTGATGTGCGTAACATGTAAGGAGGATTAATCATGGAAAAGTTTCAAACCCTGACCGCTCTTGTTGCGCCATTGGACCGTTCTAACGTGGACACCGATGCGATTATTCCCAAGCAGTTTTTAAAATCCATCAAACGCAGCGGTTTTGGCCCCAATCTGTTTGACGCATGGCGTTACCTCGATCATGGTGAGCCGGGCATGGATAACAGCAAACGCCCCTTGAATCCGGATTTTGTGTTGAACCAGCCGCGTTATCTGGGTGCGAAAATTTTATTGGCGCGGGAAAATTTTGGCTGCGGTTCTTCCCGGGAACATGCGCCGTGGGCGCTGCAGGACTACGGTTTTCGCGTGATTATCGCGCCGAGCTTCGCCGATATCTTTTTTAACAACTGTTTCAAGAACGGTGTACTGCCCATTGTGCTTGATGCGGACGTGGTTGACGGATTGTTTAAAGACGTATACGCCAACGAAGGTTATCAGTTAACGGTGGATCTGGCGGCGCAAATCATTAACAGGCCAGTGGGTGGCGCAATTCAATTTGAGGTGGACAGCTTCCGCAAGTATTGCCTGATCAATGGTCTTGATGATATTGGATTGACCTTGCAGCATGTTGATGACATCAGGGCATACGAACAAAAGCGTGCGCAACAGGCGCCTTGGTTGTTTCAATGAAGGTTGTTCCAGTGAAGGTTGCGCGCATTGATAACCGTTTACATTACATATAGGAAGGAATTGTAACGATGACTAAAAAAATCCTGGTATTACCCGGTGACGGTATCGGTCAGGAAATCATGGCCGAAGCCGTCAAAGTTCTGGAGAAATTGCGGGCCAACCATGGTTTAGATGTGGAGTTTGAGTGGGGTTTGGTGGGTGGCGCGGCTTACGATAAATATGGTACTCCGTTGCCCGAGGAGACGCTAACACGCGCCAAAGCAGCGGATGCAATTTTATTGGGTGCGGTAGGTGCGCCCAAATATGAATCGCTGGATATTTCGGTGCGGCCTGAAAAAGGTTTATTGGGTTTGCGTGCTGAATTGAAATTATTTTCCAATTTGCGCCCAGCCATTATGTATCCGCAACTGGTGCATGCCTCAACGTTGAAACCCGAAGTGGTGTCCGGTCTGGATATCATGATTGTGCGTGAACTGACGGGCGGCATTTACTTCGGCAAACCGCGCGGAATCAGGACGCTCGAGACTGGCGAGCGGGAGGGATTCAATACCCTGGTTTATTCCGAATCAGAGATTCAGCGCATTGGGCGGTCTGCGTTTGATATCGCCATGAAGCGCAACAAACGGGTGTGCTCAGTAGATAAAGCCAATGTGCTGGAATGCACCGAACTGTGGCGCGAAGTGATGATCGAGGTTGCCAAAGATTATCCCGAGGTCAAGCTCAGTCATATGTATGTGGATAACGCGGCCATGCAGCTGGTGCGCGCGCCCAAGCAGTTCGATGTTATTGTCACCACCAATATGTTCGGTGATATTTTGTCGGATGAAGCATCGATGTTAACCGGCTCTATCGGTATGTTGCCCTCGGCCTCGCTGGATGCCAAAGGCAAAGGAATGTACGAACCGATCCATGGTTCGGCGCCGGATATCGCCGGAAAAAATATCGCCAATCCATTGGCAACTTTATTGTCTGTCGCTATGATGTTGCGCTATTCGTTAAATGCGCCTTCACTTGCAAGCAGGATCGAAAGGGCGGTGAATGCGGTGCTCGATCAGGGTCTGCGAACTGCCGATATCTATAGCGAAGGCACAAAAACCGTTTCAACTTCCGAGATGGGGGATGCCGTAACCGCGGCATTAGCGGCCTGATCTGGAGGTTGATCAAGTAAACGCTTTTCAAAACCGCTAGTGTCTGGATCGAAACAACGTTAATATAAGGTACTTACAAACTCGTTTAAATCGTTTTAATGTTACCGGGAGTTTGCAGGATATCGCTCAAGCCGGACACTACTGGATTAGATTAGTTTTTTAAACTTTTGTTATTCAGTAGCTTATAGAGGAATTGCAAATGAGCAAGGAATTTGACGTCGCCGTGGTAGGCGCGACCGGCGCCGTGGGTGAAGCCATGGTGTCCATTCTTGAAGAACGTAACTTTCCCGTCCGTAATTTATATCCCTTGGCCAGCAGCCGTTCGGCAGGTTCAAAAATCCAGTTCAAAGGCAAAAATATCACGGTTCAGGATCTTGCCACCTTTGATTTTTCAAAGACGCAGATTGGATTATTTTCGGCCGGGGGATCGGTATCAGCGGACTACGCGCCCAAAGCCGCTGCGGCTGGTTGCGTTGTCATCGATAATACGGCGCATTTTCGCTATGATGACGACATTCCTCTCGTTGTGCCCGAAGTTAATCCACACGCTATAGCCATGTATAAAAACCGCGGGATTATCGCTAATCCCAACTGCTCCACCATTCAAATGCTGGTTGCGCTAAAGCCTATATATGATGCCGTGGGTATCGAGCGCATCAATGTCGCGACGTATCAGGCCGTGTCAGGTACTGGTAAAGAGGCGATTGAGGAGCTGGCCAAACAAACCGCCGATTTACTCAATCTGAAGGAAATTACTATCGAAGTGTACCCAAAACAGATAGCTTTCAATGCTTTACCGCACATTGACGTGTTCCAGGAAAACGGCTACACCAAGGAAGAAATGAAAATGGTGTGGGAAACTAAAAAAATATTTGAGGATGCCGCTATATTGGTTAACCCGACAGCCGTCCGTATACCCGTGTTTTTCGGACATTCCGAGGCGGTTCATATCGAAACCCGGAAAAAAATCACGGCGGAAAAGGCGCGTGAACTGTTGGAAAGCGCGCCAGGCGTTAAAGTCGTGGACAAACGCGAACCTGGCGGATATCCGACACCGGTCACTGAAGCGGCAGGAAAGGATCCTGTTTATGTCGGCCGGATAAGGGAAGACATTTCCCATCCCAGGGGCCTCGATCTTTGGGTGGTGGCGGATAATGTCCGCAAAGGCGCTGCACTGAACAGCATACAAATCGCCGAAATTCTGGCAAAAGATTATTTGTAAGCTATAGTAAATTCTGTAACAGGGACGTAATTGCCTAATATTTCTAAATTTTGTTGAATGCCGACGTTAAATAAGGAAGTTGGCTAATTTGAGGAAACAGCAGTAGACATGGAATTGGAGAAAACGGGAGTAAGCATGGGTAAGTTAATCGCCCGAGCGCTAGGCTCGGTTTTGTTGTTGGTGCCGGCGATAAGTTTCGCTTTAGGATTGGGACCCATCACCATGCGGTCATCACTCAACCAGCCGCTGGATGCTGAGATCGACATTCATTCCGCGCAGCCGGGTGATCTGGATGGATTCGCAGTACGGCTGGCGTCACCCGAAGATTTTAGCCGCGTCAATGTAGATCGAGCCGCGTTTCTCACCGAAATCCAATTTAAATTGCGTACTCGCCCAGACGGTTCCGGCTACATCCACTTAACCACCCGTCAACCCGTTACAGAACCCTATCTGGATTTCCTGATTGAAGCACGCTGGCCTCGTGGGCGTGCATTGAAAGAATATACAGTACTTGTTGATCCACCGGTGCTGACGGCTGAAACACCAGCGCCAGTCGAACAAGCCGCTACTGCTCCGGTTTTTGCCGAACCGCCCAAACAGGTTCGTCAGCCAGGTCCAAGACCGGAATCCGTGCAGCCGGTGCGTCCGCCGCAGCCGCGCGTGGCGCAACAAACGCAGCCGAGTCCGCCACCGGTGCGCCGTGAACCACCGCCAGCACCGCGTGAGACTGAAAGACGGCCGGCGCCTTCCGGCGATGTTGATTACGGCCGGGTGAAACGCGGTGACACGCTATGGGAAATCGCGCGTGATACACGTCCAAACGAATCTGTCAGCATAAATCAAATGATGCTGGCCTACTTGCGTGACAATCCGGAAGCTTTCATCGATGGCAACATCAACAAGCTCAAGGCCGGTTACGTATTGCGAATTGAGGATGCCGCAAGTATCGGTGCGGTATCGCGCCGTGAAGCGATCAGCGAAGTTCGCCGTCAGAACCTGGAGTGGCGTGAAGGCCGCGGTACCCGCCTGGTCAAGCAGGTGGAGCCTGAATCCGATTCACGCGTCAGTTCAATCCGCGATGAGATAGCGGCAGAAGATGCAGATGAGTCAGCAAGCGCGGGAAAGGCCGATGCGGCAGACAAAGCGCGCCTGAAGCTGGTAGCGCCTGGAACCGAAGATCTCGGATCGGGCGGTGTGGCTGATGAAGAAAGCGAAGCGAAGAAAGTTAAAGAAGATTTGCTCCTGGCGACCGAAGCGCTGGACGCCAACCGCCAGGAATCTGAAGAGCTTGATACACGCATGGCGGAGCTGGATGAGCAATTGCAAAGCATGCAACGGCTGATCATGCTTAAGGACGAAGAATTGCTGGCAATGCAGAACAAGATCGCTCAGAAGCCGGAACAACAAGCAGCGGCGCCTGACTCCGCCGCCAAGCCAAAGCCCGCAGCAAAGCCCAAGGCGGCAGAACCTGAGACAACAGGTATGACGGATGAGTTGTTGTCCGATCCGGTACTACTTGGTCTCGCCGGGCTGCTTGTAGTGGCTGTCGTTGGATGGCTCGTGGTGCGCCGCCGACGTATGCATGGCGGGTTTGAGGAAAGCATTCTAAACGTTGGATTAGGGGGCGGAGCAGTTGCGCCTGCTGCGGCAGTTGCGGGCGGTCCCGAAAGCGCCATGGTCAGTGATTTCGTCATGAGCGACATGACTGGTGCGCAAGGTGAAGGTTCAGATGTCGATGCCATATCCGAAGCCGATGTCTACCTCGCTTATGGCCGTCATCAGCAGGCGGAAGATATTCTGAGACAAGCGCTGGATAAAACGCCGGATAAACTGGATCTACATGCCAAACTGCTGGAAGTATTCCATGCCGCCAAGAACTCGGACGCGTTTGAGGAACAAGCCCGGATTCTGCATGAAAAAATCGGTGGCAATGAATCCAATGCTTACTGGAAGGAAATAGCGCCACTCGGCCGGGAAATATGCCCCCAGAGCAGCTTGTTTGGCGGTGGCGCAGGGTATGCCATGGATGAATCAATAGGGGAAGTTACGGCAGACGAAGAAGACCTGCTGGACTTTGACTTCAATCCCGATGACGTTGAAGCAACGGGAACTCTGCAGGCCAATGCGGGCGGTAATGATCTGGATGAACCGCTGGATTTTGATATGTCAGCGCTGGATTTTGACATGGGCGATGACAGTAATAAAAAGACCCCGGCCCCTAAAATGAGTCAGTCCCGCGCAGCCAGTACACCTAAAATTCAAAACAATGATGATGGTGGTCTTGATTTCGATCTCTCTTTTGGGGATGATGATTCCTCATCCGCAATTGCGAAAAAGCCGTTGAGCATGGAAATGGAAACCACCACAGATTACGAAACAGCGGACAATAGTATTGATTTTGGAGGTCTGGAACTGGAATCCTCCGAATCCGACACCGTTATCACTGGCCACGATGATTCTCCCATCGAATTGTCTCTGGAAATGGACGAAGATACTCATGCTGCAAGCCGTGGCGCAATGCCGCTGGATTTCGAGCATAGCGCCGATATCGTTCATCTCGATACCGGCAATGACGAAATCGATCTTGACGGCGAATTGGACGAAGATATTTTCTCTAATGTCGACGAAGTTGGAACCAAACTCGATTTGGCTAAAGCTTATGTCGACATGGGTGATAGCGACGGTGCCCGCAGCATTCTCGACGAGGTGCTTGAAGAAGGAGATGATTCCCAGAAACAACAGGCAGAAGAGCTGTTAGCGCAAATGGGTTGAGCGGGCGCAAGCCGGCCGTAAGCCCGCGTGCGGGAACAGGCGCCAAATGGAGCCGCCAGGATGTTACCCGGCGGCTTTTTGCTTTCCGATAATTTTTTCTGATTCGATCTGACCATGCATCCGGTTATACGTATCGTAAGCTTCCTGATACTGGCGGGATTTGTTGCGTTCGGCGGTTTGTATGAACTGGCGGCGGGATTCGTACTGGTGCTCAGCGTGGTGCTCTACAGGCGCTTACAATCCTTTGAACTGAGCACCCGTATCATCAAACGCATGCGGTGGCTCTTTCTCTCTATCCTGATTGTATATCTCTGGTTTACACCGGGAGAGCCCATTTTACCGTTTGCATCCGCGTTCATTCCAACGTTTCAGGGGCTGCAATCGGGGATGTTAAGGGTATTCTCCCTTATTCTTATCATTTTCGCGGTGAACTATTTTATTGCGACCATTGCCCGCAACAGCCTGGTCGAAGCCATTGTGTGGCTGCTTTATCCTTTACACTGGTTTGGTATTGAAACGGGTCAACTGGCGTTGCGTATCGCGCTTACTTTGGAACTGATCCCAAGAACGCAGCAACTCGTTCTGGACATTAAACAGCATTACGTCGATGCCAGAATTAACTCGAATCAGCCGAAGCGCGCCGCAGTGAGAAAATCCCTGGTATTGTCGCGCCTCGTCATGATCAGTCATTTGCTGGAGATGTTATTTGAACGCACCATTTACGAGGCGGATAGAATGCCGCCGGAAAAAATCGTGGTGGATACCATGCAAAAACCGCCACTATCACAATGGGTGGTGCCGGTAATGATTGCCGGCGCGTTCTGGGGAATTCAATACCTTGCGGTATAAGCAAGCGCCCAGGGAAACGGCGCCCGGATCAAAGGCATGAAAAAAGCCGTCTGCGAAAACGTTAACGGCTCTGTCCATTGATGGTGTGATTTGTTTACAACCCAGGGCGCAGACAGGCGCAACCTTTCTCCTGTAACGCCACACGCCGGCGTTTATCGAGCCTGAACTTTCGGCCAGTTTTGCAGAATGATGTAAATATACAGTTTTATTATATGTGCAATAGCTGTTTAACAGGCAATCGTCCCGCTTGCCGCGAACACCTGCTGCGAATAATCCAACAGTTAACTATTGCCGCAAAATTTTATTAAAGATATATCAAGTTAACCCGATGGGAAATTTGTGGTAAAAGCCGGCGATTATACATAATTCTGATTGGAGCAGATCCATGGAAATTTCCACGTTCATCATCCTGGGTGTCATTGCGGGAGTACTGGTTTATGCAGTGGCCATTTACAACCACCTTGTCACGTTGAAACACAGTGTATCAAAGTCATGGGCCAACATTGATGTGTTACTCAAGCAGCGTCATGACGAACTGCCCAAGCTCATTGAAGTATGCAAGCAATATATGGGATACGAAAAGGACACCATGGAACGAATCATCAAAGCCCGCTCTGCGGTGGCTTCCGCCAGGGAGAAAACGGATATCGCCGCCCTCGGCGCCGCGGAAACCCAATTGCGTCTGGGCCTGGGCAACCTGTTTGCTCTGGCGGAATCCTACCCGGATCTCAAAGCAGACCAAAGTTTTCAGCATTTGCAATCCCGCATCACAGGCCTGGAAAATTCCATTGCGGACCGGCGCGAGTTTTATAACGAAGCCGTTAACAATAATAATGTTCGCATCGAGCAGTTTCCGGATGTCGTCATCGCGCGTTTTTTCATTTTCAAGGCTGCGGAGTTGCTGGAGTTCAGCGAGGAAGAAAAAGCCGATGTTGATGTAAAAGCATTATTCAGCCAATAGCGATAGCTGTTTACCGGTTTCATTGTTTGTCCGTGAATATACTGCAGAATCTTTTTAATCCGGTTGCATTGCGGCAGGAAATCATCCAGGCGTCGGCCCAGGAATTCTGGTTTCACGCCGCGATAATTGTTGCAATCACCGCAGCCGGATTTTACTTTACACTTGAATTCTTCAAACGCGCCCGCACCATCGAAGATACACCCACGTCCAGGATAAGATCCGCCGCCCAGGGTTATGTCGAACTGGTGGGGTACGGTGACACAATGGACGGTCCCGCAATTGTTGCGCCCTTATCCAAAATACCCTGTACCTGGTACAAGTATAAAGTCGAGAAACTTGCGGACAAGCATGACGAGGTAATTGATTCTGGCGCCAGTAGTGATTTGTTCGTATTGGTGGGAAAAACAGGCCGCTGCGTCATTGACCCGGAAGGCGCTATCGTCACGCCGACCGTGAAACGGGTATGGTATGGGGCAAAATATGAGGGCGCGGATGGTGACAGTGTACTGGGCGGTTTCGGACGGCGTTATCGTTTTACCGAAGAACGGATGCATCCCGGCGACGCACTTTACGCTATTGGCCTGTTTCGGTCCGTGGGAGGACATAACGAAGCGTTTAATACCGCGGAAGAAGTGCGCGCGTTACTGAAAAAATGGAAACAGGACCAGGAGAAATTACTCAAACACTTTGACAAAAACAAGGATGGCAGGATTGATGCGCATGAATGGGAAAACGTGCGCAAGGTTGCCGCGTATTTTGTGCGTAAAAAGCAGATGAATGAAAAGCCTCGCCCCGTTACCCATATCATGAGCAAGCCGGAAAATACCAGACAACTTTACCTGTTATCAAACAAGCCGCAACATGAACTTATTAAACGTTACAAAATATACGCCGCCAGTTCGTTTGCCGGCTTCCTGGGCGCGGGGTCGTTCGCCGCCTGGATGTTTCTGGTGCGGTTTTAGGCGATCGCGCATCTCTTAACCTGGTCCGCTGATAACTCCCGTTAAAGCTGGCTTCCCAGGCCGGCAGTGTAAATCAAAATAACCGGTAGTTGCGCCGCCATCACGACAATCCGGTAAACAATTTTCTGGCCATCATCAATGTGGAAAAAGCGGTTCACCCGGTCCGATAAATGCAGCGCTGTCCATCTGGCAAAAGTATGTGACACGATTGCCAGTAAAATAATGAATGCTATTACCATGACATTAGGAACGTAATGAATATTATCCAGATGTAACGCGGCCTGCATCCAGCTGAATACCAGGGTTGAACCGGCAATACCCTGAACGGGCAAAAGTAACGACGGCATGCCGCCAAAAACGGGTATCATGGAAAATAACAGAGGCAGTACGAACAGAATATTGATTAAGGTATTAATGCGGTCACTGCCTGACGTTAACAGCTCAGTAATTGGCGGCGCGTCAGCAATGCCGAATAGTACCGGATATGCCAGCAGGATAAAGAGCATCAGTCCCAGGGCGCGAAACAAGGGAATAAAGATTTTCTCAAACATCCATTCGGTAGCGCTGACATCTTCGAGCACGTTCAGTATTTTCCTGCTGATTATTTCCACAATAATTGAAAACAAAGTGAATGCCAGGATGGCGGTGATGACATTTCCATTTAATAAGATTTCAAGGGCTGACATAATTCAAGTATCAAATGGTCATGGCATTCACAATATCAAATTCCCCTGCATAGACTCAAACTGGCTGAGAATGATTGATATTTCGAAAACCGGTCTGCCTGATTGGGTGCGGTGGATAGCGCAGGACGCCGATGGCGCCTGGTGGGGATATGAATGTGAACCATTACAGCACGATCATGGCTGGTACGAGAACGAAGTTGGACGGACTGTTAAACTGCTGTCCGCTGGCGCCAATCCACGGTGGCATTTAACGCTGAAAAAAATCCCGCGCAAGT
>JAKEGK010000059.1 GCA_022627515.1 Gammaproteobacteria bacterium | reverse complement strand
TTCCCGGGATTTTTTCCAGCTCTGACAGCGGCGGCGGTTGTTGCAGCCTGATCGTCACACATGATTCGTGCATGTAATGATTTAAGCCCGCGACGGTGTCGCTCAACACCAGTTTGCCTTCATGGATAATTTGTACGCGGTCGCAGGTGGCCTGTATCTCCGGCAGTATGTGTGAGGACAAAATCACACTGTGTTCACCGCCAAGTTCACGAATCAAACGCCGGATTTCGCGGATTTGAATGGGATCCAGGCCAACCGTGGGTTCGTCCAGAATAACAACAGAGGGTGAATGAATGATGGCCTGTGCGATCCCGGCGCGTTGCTGATAGCCTTTAGACAGGTTTCCTATCAGGCGTTGGCCCACTTCCGTCAATCCGCAGCGTTGTTTCACCGAATCAATCGCGTCGTCAATTTTCCCGCGGTCAATTCGATGGAGTTGCGCGCAAAAGCGCAGATATTCATCAATCGTCATGTCGCGGTATAAAGGAGGCTGTTCGGGCAGAAAACCGATATTCGCTTTCGCCTCTCTGGGATTATCCAGCAAATCTACGCCATTAATGATGATTTCACCTTCCGTGGGCGCGAGGTTGCCGGTAAGCATGAGCATCGTGGTGGATTTTCCGGCGCCATTGGGCCCCAGGAATCCCAGCACTTCTCCCCGATTTACCGTAAAACTGATGTGATCAACCGCGCAGCTTGTGCCGTAAAAGCGGGATACCTCTTTTACTTGCACAAATATGTCGTTTTGCATGGTTTTTGCTTTATTACTTTATTTGTAAATTGTGAGTGCGTAAGTTGTCAGTTATCTGAACAATTTCTCAGCAGACATTCTGGTTTACTCTATGCTTGAATGAGGCAGCCGGATACCGGTATTTGATGTGCTGATCGCCCGGCCGACGCGGGTAGAGTATATGCAATTGTCACTGGCATTCACAACTGTTTCACCGAAATTATCAACGAGCGGATTTTTAGTACATGGATTTGCAGTACTGTGAAAAATTTGGCTACGACAAATCCAGAGTGGATGAGCGCCTGGTGCTGGTCGGTCTGTCCGAAAAAGATCATGCGATTGCCGGCCGTTTGCAGCAGGAAGTGATCGTTCCCAAGTTCAACGCGATTGTGGACCAGTTTTTCAGCCGCATGCTGCAAAATCCCGAAGTAAAAAAGCTGTTGCACAATCCGGAACTGATTAAAATCGAGCGTGTGAATCAATCCAAGTTTCTGCTCAGCCTGGGTATGGGATTTGACAGCCTGAATTATTTTGAAGACCGTTTGCGGGTAGGAGTTTCCCACAGCGCCGCGGGCCTGCCAATTAGCCTGTATATCTGCGCGTTTCAATTATTGATCCAGACAATCATTGATAATTTTCCAGCTACCGTGCGCAGTAATATCGATGATTATCAGGCATTCATGCGGTTTTTGCTGAAAATAACCACCCTGGATATGTCCCTTGCCATCGATACGTGTTTCATCAACCAGCTGAAGTCCTTCGAGCAATCACTGGATGGCATGCAGGTTCTGGCATCGCATCTTGAAAAACACGCCGTCACGGATTCACTGACCGGCATGACCAACCACGAGCATGTGTTTAATGAATTGCAGCAGGCCATCAACAAGGCGCATACCGAAGAATCGCCGTTGTGCGTTATCATGGCGGATATCGACCACTTCAAAAGCGTGAATGACAACTACGGCCACCTCGCGGGTGACGGCGTACTGAAAGAAGTGGCCAAGCGCATCAAGAATTCCCTGCGCGGCTTTGATATTGTCGGCCGATATGGCGGCGAGGAATTTCTGCTTATTTTAACCCGCGCCGATCTGCAAACGGCGCGCATGGTGGCGGAACGGATTCGATCACGGATTGCCGCAACGCCTATTGATCTGCCGGAAGGATTGCTGGACATCACCATCAGTATGGGCGTGGCCATGGTGCAAACGGAGGAGGCCGTCAACTCTCTGGTAGATCGCGCTGACCGGGCCCTTTATAATGCAAAACACAATGGAAGAAACCAAGTTGCGCTAGCCGAATGATATTGCTGGGAATCGATACCGGAGGAACGTTTACCGACTTTGTTCTGGTAAGGGATAATCGGCTGACCATTCACAAACTGCTTTCCACACAGCACGCGCCGGAACTGGCCATTTTGCAAGGCATCGAAGAACTGGGTCTGGACGAACTTCCGGATGACGATTTGTATATCGTGCATGGTTCCACGGTGGCCACGAACGCCGTGCTGGAAGGCAAAGTTGTACGTACAGCCTATGTCACTAATCACGGCATGCGCGATATCCTCACTCTGGGCCGCCAGGCGCGCCGCGAACTCTATAATCTGCAGCCAAAACCTGCACCACCGCCTGTCCCCCGCGAGCTGTGCCTGGAAACCGGCGGCCGTATCGGCGCCAATGGCGCATTGATAGACCCGTTAACCGCCGCAGATGTCGAACAACTCCAGCAACAAATCGAACAATTGCGGCCGCAGGCGGTGGCGATCAATTTATTGTTTTCCTATCTTGATGATCAATACGAAAAGCAGCTGGCAGCGGCAATTGACAAAACCATTTTCGTGTCGCGCTCATCTGAAGTATTGCCGGAAATTGGGGAGTACGAACGCGGAATCGCCACCTGGCTGAATGCCGCGGTGGGGCCGATTATGCAGGGTTACCTGCAACGCCTGTCGCAGGGTGTGCAGGCGCGTATTCCGGACCAGCCGCCGCATCATACCCGTGTCTCGGTGATGCAAAGTTCCGGCGGCGCCATTGAAGCGCAACAGGCGGCGCGTCAGGCAGTGCATTTGCTGCTGTCGGGGCCTGCGGGCGGCATGGCCGGAGCGCGGTATGCCGCGGCGCGTTCCGGCAAGTTGCGTTTGTTAACGTTTGATATGGGCGGCACATCAACCGATGTGGCGCTGGTTGATGGAGAATTGCAACTGACCAATGAAGGCCAGATTGGCCCTTATCCCGTTGCGGTGCCCATGGTGGATATACATACCATCGGCGCCGGCGGCGGATCGATTGCGCGCGTTGACGAAGGCGGATTATTGCAGGTAGGACCGCAATCGGCAGGCGCCAGTCCGGGGCCGGCCTGCTATGGCCGGGGCGGCAAGGTTGCAACTGTGACGGATGCCAACCTGGTATTGAGCCGTCTGCGCGCGGATGCGTTTCTCGGCGGCCGGATGCGGTTAAACATCGATGCGGCGCGCCATGCCGTAAAGATTCTCGCTGATCAATTAAGCCTTGGCGTGGAAGCGATGGCGGAAGGTATTATCCGGCTTGCCGACGAACACATGGCCAGGGCGCTTAGGGTGATGTCCGTGCAACGCGGCATTGATCCGCGTAAATTGACCCTCGTATCATTTGGCGGGGCGGGAGGATTGCATGTGTGCGCATTGGCGGAAGCGCTATCCATGCATGAGGCGATGGTGCCGGTGCACGCGGGAGTGCTGTCCGCAATGGGTATGCTGGTCGCCCCCAAGGCCCGGCAGCTGTCGCAGAGTTTCAGTGGCATTGTCGGCAGTATAGATGAAAACCAACTGCGCATCGTGTTTGATGAGTTGACGCACAAAGGCAGGCAAGCCTTGCAGCTGGAAGGATTGCAGGAACACGAAATACAAATCACGGCCAGCGTTGATGTGCGTTACAAAGGTCAATCCTACACGCTGAATATTCCCTGGCTGGGAAAGGAAAAAACCCTCGACAGTTTTCACTTTAATCACGAACTGCGTTATGGACATCGCCTGGAACTGGAAGTTGAAGTGGTAACGGCTCGCGTCAAGGTTCTCGGTTTATCCCATGATGTGGAAGGCTTTGAAAAATTCCTGACACATGAAAACCGTTTCCGCCCGGCGCAGCATTCAACAACGAAGCTTTATGGTATCGGCGATCCTGTGCCGGTATTTCAACGGCTAGAATTGCCTGTGGATTATATCGTGCAGGGACCTGCTTTGATTACGGAAACGGTATCGACGACTTTTGTGCACGCCGGCTGGCAATGCCATACTGATCATGTTGGCAATTTGATTTTACATAAAGCGAGCGCATGAACGCAGTCGTTGCCGTACTGTGTTTAAACGCCGCGGCGCGAAAGACCCGGAAATTTGTGTCACTGGACTCGCCCCACCCGCTATTTCAGGACAAGGCTAATTTAATAGTGGTTATGGTTGCAGCCGCGGCCGTACTCCGTTTGTTTTAAAGCGGATGTAATCGCCAAGAATTTTCTGATGATCAAATGCCATCACGCCCGGTGGATGCGCTGCGCTGCAAAGTCGCAAATTGGCGGCATCATCCGCGGCTCTGGGTTCGCCGCTGGCTTGCGCGATGTACACTGCACTCACGGTATGACCGCGCTGGTCGCGCCGCGGATCGGAATAAACACCCAGTAATTCCGTTAAAATGACGTCAAGACTGGTTTCTTCTCTGGCTTCACGAACGGCGGCGGCTTCCAAGGTTTCTCCCACATCCACAAAACCGCCGGGCAGCGCCCAGCCATAAGGCGGATGCTTGCGTTCGATCAGCACAATGGGGAGGCCGGCCCTGTCGGTCATTTCGATAATGATATCAACTGTCAGCAGCGGTGTGACTGGACGGAATGTATTGGTCATTTTAATTTGACTTTGTTACTTTAATTTATGTTAATGAACAAACCCGCACGGGAAGCGGTGGCGTCTGGCAAGACCGTTGGCGGCAGGGATGCCGCCATCGAGCATTCTCTTGAAAACAAGAATGGAGGTATTTACGGCGTGTCTTGCCAGACGCCGCCGCTTCCCGTGTTGTGCATGCGGCTATTTAAAGTAACAAAGTAGAATTAATCAAGCGCTATCAATTCAGCGGCGTTTGCCTATACGATCAACATCGCGGCCAGGCCGAGAAACGCCAGGAATCCTACCACATCGGTAACCGTGGTTAACACCACGCCTCCAGCCAGGGCGGGATCGACGCCGATTTTGTTCAGCATCATCGGAATAGTTGCTCCGGCCAGCGCGGCGACTATCAGGTTAACGAGTATGGCGATACCAATAATTACGCTCAGTTGCGTATCTTCGAACCAGAACAAGGCAATCAAACCGACTACCAGGGCCCAAACCATGCCGTTCAATATTCCCACCGCGAATTCCTTGTTAAGCAATCGGCGGGCGTTGGAACTGGCAACCTGTCCGGTGGCGATGCCGCGGATCACCAGCGTCAAAGTCTGACTGCCCGCAATACCGCCCATGCTGGCGACAACCGGCATTAGCACCGCGAGGGCCACCAGTTTTTCAATGGTATCTTCAAAGTGACCGATCACCCAGGACGCCAGTAACGCCGTGAGCAGATTGATACCCAGCCAGACAGTGCGGCGCCGGGAGCTGCGCACGACCGGGGCGAACATATCATCTTCCTCGCTCAATCCGGCCATGCTCATCAGAGAGTGATCAGCCTCATCACGAATAACATCCACAACGTCATCGATGGTGATACGTCCCAGCAGTTTGTTGTTCTCATCCACCACCGGCGCCGATACCAGATCGCGCTGTTCAAACAGGTTAGCGGCATCACGTGCGGACATCGTGGCGGGAATGGCTTCGGTCTCGCGGGACATGATTTCGGATACTGTCAGGTTGGCGTTTTTGGTTAACAGGTCCGTTAACAGCATGGCGCCAAGATATTTGCCTTCCCGGTCTGTGACAATGAGGTTATCCGTCATTTCAGGCACTTTGCCCAGTATGCGCAGGTAACGAAGGACGACATCCAGGGTGAGGTCTTCGCGTACGTTGATGGTATCCGTATTCATCAGGCGGCCGGCGGAATCCTCGGGGTAGGACAACACGGCTTCGAGGCGCAGGCGATGTTGCTCGTCCAGTGATTGCAATACCTGGCTGGTGACGTCTTCCGGCAGGTCGACAATAATGTCGGCCAGATCATCGGTATCAAATGTCTGTGCGGCGGCAACCAGCTGATCATTATCGGCTTCCTTGATAAGCTGGGAACGTATTTCATCGTTCACTAAAAGCAATACGTCGCCATTTTGTTCGAGGTCCACGAGCGCCCAGACCTTTTCGCGGTCTTCGCGTGGCAAGGATTTCAGCAAATGCGCAATTTCGCCTGGGTGGAGTTCGTCCAGCTTCTCGACTAACTGTGCTGCGTCGCCTCCACGAATCAACTCGAAAAAAGCCTGCAAGCGTTCGGAAGTTTGTTCTTGGCTGGTGGTTTCAGGCATGGCGGAACCCCGGATTGATCAGCAGGGAGTTTACCCTATCAAATGCATAAAAGCATCGCTCATTGGATCATTTGCCGTTAATGCGATGGTAAAAAAATACAAGCAGGCGAATCTGATTGGGCGCCTGACGGAATGGTTATTCTTCTTCGCCGAAGCGGTCAGCAATGAGACGCTGGATTTTTTCCAGGGCGAGTTTCTCATCGTCACCCTCGGCGCTTACGGTTATCCGGCTATTTTGACTGGCAGCGAGCATCATGACTCCCATGATGCTTTTCCCGTTCACGGTTTTTCCATCCTTGGCCACGTGAATCTCGCTGTTAAACGAAGATGCCAGCGAAACGAACTTCGCCGCTGCCCGCGCATGTAACCCCAGTTTATTGATTATCGTTATTTGTTTGCTGACCATTGGCGCGCGATAGTTTTAGTCAGTTTTCCTTGTTGTTACCACGACGCCTTCAGTACCGCCATGCGAGGCTTTATCGATCAATTCTTCCAGGCTGAGGTTCGGGTAATTAAGCACGCGCATTAACATGGAAAGATTAAGGCCCGTTACAATTGCAACCTTACCGTTTTTTACCAAACGATGCGCGATGTTGCTTGGCGTTGCGCCATAAAGATCCGTGAGGATTAATACACCCTCGCCATGGTTCAGCATTTCCACATACCGTTTGGCTTCCGTATAGATAGTATCAGGATTGGCGTCAAACGGAACGCTGAGGGATTTGGTTTCCAGGGGGCACACGCCAAGAATGGTTTTGATGATTTGCAAAGACAAATCACCGAAATTTTCATGGGTAATCAGGAGCAGTCCGACGGTCATTCCATATCCCGGTGTCGAATATGCGTATTGGGATGGGTCAGTTTCAGTGTTTGCGCCAGTTGATGCGCCAGATAAACCGAGCGGTGTTGTCCCCTGGTGCACCCAATGGCAACGGTTAAATAGCTGCGGTTTTCCGCTTCAAAGCGCGGCATCCAGGTAAGAATGAAATTTTTGATATCCTCGAACATTTCATCCACCACGGGATGTTGCTTGAGGTAGTCAATAACCGGCTGGTCCAGCCCGGTAAAATGGCGTAATTCCGGCTCCCAGTGCGGATTGGGAAGGCAGCGCGCATCAAACACAAAATCGGCATCGGTAGGCGCGCCGTGCTTAAAGCCAAATGATTCAAACAATAACGACAATTTCTGGCCGGTGGAGCCGGTAATGCGTTCTTTGATCAGGTCCCGCAACTGGTAGATATTGGTGCGGCTGGTATCAATGTACAAGTCCGCGCGTGAAGCGATGGGTTCCAGCAGTCCCCGTTCTTTTTGAATGGCCTCAATAAGAGGAATTTCGTCTTCGGTCAACGGATGTTTGCGGCGCGTTTCACTGAAACGTTTCAACAGGATATTGTCGTCAGCATCC
This sequence comes from Gammaproteobacteria bacterium, assembly GCA_022627515.1. Classification (GTDB taxonomy): domain Bacteria; phylum Pseudomonadota; class Gammaproteobacteria; order SZUA-152; family SZUA-152; genus JAKEGK01. The sequence continues at coordinate 17,450 of JAKEGK010000059.1, read as the reverse complement.
AGGAAAATGATTTCCACGACTACGCCTTTGTTTTTCAGTTGCCCCAGAATATAGGAAAAACGGTGCAATTCATGGGGCAAATTCCGGGCGTCAATGCCAATGGCGGCATGAGTGATGCTGTCATTGGATGCCTGGGCCTGTTCGGCGAATGCCGGCAGCAAACCCACGGGGAGGTTATCGATACAGTAGTAGTCGAGGTCTTCCATAACATGCAGAGCATTACTTTTCCCCGAGCCGGACACACCGCTGATGACAACTAACTTCATTGATCTTGAGATTCCAGGAGTTGTTTTTGTTTATGTATGAAATCCAGTGACGCATTATAACCGGACTGCAGTTGAATGTATTGCCGTGTTGCGGCTTCCACTAACACAGCCAGGTTGCGGCCCGGCGCCACGGGAATCACCACCGCTTGAATTTCCACGTCAAGCAAAGTCTCCGTATCATAACTGCCGGCGAGGCGGTCCAGCTGGTTGATTTCTTCATCCTCAAAGGACTGCAGCCGCACAATCAGGCGCAGGTTCTTTGAGGGTTTAATAGCCGAATCACCAAACATTTTTTGCACATTAATTACACCCAATCCCCTGACTTCCAGGAAACCGCGTAACACTGCGGGACACTGCCCGCGCACGGTATCCGGTCCAATGCGCGCGAATTCCGGCGCGTCATCCGCTATCAGACGATGTCCACGATTGATGAGTTCCAGGGCCAGTTCGCTTTTACCCATGCCGCTTTTACCGGTAAGCAACACGCCAAGGCCATGTACTTCCATAAAAACACCGTGGAGGACGGAAGATTCGGCCAATTTGTATTCCAGAAAATAATGCAGGCGGTTAACCACTTTCTGGCTATCCAGAGGTGAATAGAACAGTGGAGTATTGGTTTTTTCCGCTTTGGCAATAAAGTCTTCATCGGCGGTCAGGTCGTCGGCAATAATTACTGCCGCGGGAAGATTGGCGTATATCTGCTGGATGACATCATGGTAGGAGTTTTTACCCAGTCCCTTGAGATATTTGAACTCCCACTGGCCCAATACCTGGACCTGGTTGGGGTGGATGGCATTCAGGTGGCCAACCAGTGAGGCGCGCGCCAGCGCGGTTTCTTCGCGTTTCAGGACGCGGTCCCTGCCACCCCGGCCCGCGATCCATTTCAGCGAGAGTTTATGGCGTTGAAACTCAAATAGTGTCTGAGTCGTGACTCTGTCTGGCATTGCCGTGCACGCGTTGAGATGGCCGATTAGCTAGCTTTTTTCTTCCAGTTACTTAATAGATTATAGATAGCCTGGCTGTCTTTAGTAGCACGTAATTGAGCCCGGAATTCCTCGTCACTAAACATTTCGGCCAATTGGGCCAGGATTTGCAGGTGTTCTTCGGTGGATTTCTCCGGAACCAGCAGGGCAAACAGCAAATCAACCGCCTGGTTATCCGCAGCGTCGAAATCAACACCGTGGTGCAGCTGGACAAACGCGGCTATCGCGTGATCGGCATTTTTCACGCGGCCATGAGGAATCGCAACGCCGTAACCGATACCGGTACTCCCCAGCCGCTCGCGCGCCAGCAGGCTATCGACCACTTCCTGTGATACCAGGGAGGAGGATGAATTGCTGGCAAGCATGTTGCTGAGTTGTTCCAATGCCCGCTTTTTGCTGGTTGCGTCAAGATCACATACGACGCGGTCTGGGGAAATAATGTCAGAAATGTTCATAACCAACTTCTTAATAATACTTCAGAATACTTCTTGACGGCTTGTTTGTATTATTAAACCCATAGATCATGATTTATAGACCATAATACCCAATAAACAAGTACGTTGTTACTCCACTGGATTTATTATTTTTTTATAGGCGCTTCCAGCGCGCTTATAAAACTCAAACCAAAAAATTACAACTTAAAACGACCGGATTTTTTTGCTGGTGTTTCCAGGTGATCAATACTTATTGGTTATATTTAATTATTTTTTACTGTTTCAATAACCAGCAACATTCACTGATGCTTGCGAAGTATGTTTACAACAAATGTTAATATGGTTAGCAGGGTGGCATAAACCGGATTGCGCGCTATTTTCTCTCAAAACTCCCCAGGCGTAAATCTTTTTTAGGCCATCCTGCTAACATATTCATGGAACATAATTAAACGGATTTATCATTACACCGTTAATGCTAAATTTAACACTAAATCTGGGCCCGCTTGTTGATGCCGGCTCCACGATGGTGATTGGTTGCTTTCTCCTTACGTTTGATAATTTGCCGGTCTAGTTTGTCGACAAGGGCGTCAATCGCCGCATACATGTCCTGATCTTCGGCAAAAGCAAAGAGGTTTTGGCCATTAACGGGCACGGTTGCTTCTGCCTTTTGCACCAATTTATCAATACTCAGGATGACATCGATATTCGAGACCTGATCAAAATGGCGCTCTAATTTTTCCAGTTTTGAGGTAACGTAATCACGGAGAGCTTGTGTTACTTCTAAATGATGTCCAGCAATATTCACTTGCATAGAAAGTCTCCTATTGCCTTGCGGCCTTTTGTTCAACGGAAAACAGTGAAAGAATGCGATCACTGCGGATGGAAATCGGAAGATATGAAAATTTTCTTATCATTTATCACAAAACTTATCGAATTCGTCATAAAAGACGATGACTTGGGTCAACGATCCATTACAAACGCTGTAACAAACTGTTGTTCATCGTTATTAGTTGATTACTAACTATATTCATGCGATTAAGATTTACATCAAGCGCTTGCGTTCATTGGATGGCGGAATGGCCATCGCTTCGCGGTATTTTGCCACTGTACGCCTGGCCACGTTGATGCCCTGCTTGGCCAGCAGGCTGGCAAGCTTATTATCACTAAGTGGTTTGCTGGCTTCCTCAGACGCAATCAGTTTCTTCAGCATGGCGCGAATCGCGGTAGCCGAACACTCACCGCCATTGACTGTACTCACATGGCTGGAGAAAAAGTATTTCAATTCGTAAATTCCCCGGGGTGTATGCATATATTTTTTTGTCGTAACCCGGGAGATAGTTGACTCATGCATATCGACCACTTCGGCGACATCATGCATCACCAGCGGTTTCATGGCTTCATCTCCATATTCCAGGAACGCCCTTTGGCGTTCAACAATACATTTAGCAACCTTGAGCAGGGTTTCATTCCGGCTTTTCAGACTTTTCAGGAACCAGCGCGCTTCCTGTAAATGATTTTTCAGGAATGAGGTATCGCTGCTGCTGTTGTTACTTCCTTGCGCCATTCCGGCATAAAGCGAATTGATCGACAGGCGTGGTGTTACTTCCGGGTTCAGTTCAACGCGCCAGATTCCTTTTACTTTTCGCACAAAGACATCAGGAATAACATACTCCGGCTGGCTGTCGGTGATTTGCGAACCGGGACGGGGATTAAGCGATTGAATCAGCAACATGATCTGTTGCAGTTGTTCTTCGCTGATGCGCATGCGGCGCATCAGCAGCGCGTAGTCGCGATTTCCCAACAATTCAAAATGGTCATTTACTACCGTTTTAGCTTCTTCCAGCCATGGTGTAGCGGGATCGCAAGCATTCAACTGCAATTGCATGCATTCCCGGACATCGCGGGCGCCAACACCCGGCGGATCAAAATTCTGTATGCGCTTGAGAACCGACTCGATCTCATCTACTTCGACTTTCTCTTCATCGGCGTCCGTGTTCTCATTGAGACTGCTGCAAATTTCCTCGATGCTCGTCGTAAGATAACCACTATAGTCGATGGAATCGATAATTGCGGTAGCGATGGCTCGATCGGTTTCACTGAAAGGTGTTAACAACATTTGCCACAGAAGATGTTGCGCCAGGCTTTCCCCACTGCTGCTGGGTTGTTCGTAGTTGCGCTGATCTGAATCATCGCCGGCGGCTCGGCTTGGTTGATAGCTGTCGTAGGTATCTTCCCACGAGCTGTCAACGGGCAGATCGTCCGGAATGCCATCCATATCAGGCCCGCGGTCGATTTCCTGTTCAACAGCTTCAGCGGCAAGCTGGTTATCTTTGAATTCTTCCGGCTCACCGGCTTCGCTGCGATTTTCACTTGCCGCAGATTCGTTATTAGCGGTCGCTAAGGCTGTTTCCGCGGTCTCGGTTTCACTGGAATCGTTATTTCCGTCTTCAGAAATTTCCAGCAAGGGATTGGATTCAAGAATTTCCTGAATCTCCGCTTGTAATTCAAGCGATGATAACTGCAACAGGCGAATAGCCTGTTGTAATTGAGGGGTCATTGTCAGTGATTGACCCAGCTTAAGCTGAAGTGTCTGTTTCATTTTAATAATTAATGAGAGATTACTACCAATTGCATGACCGCTTTAGGAAGAGGAGCGGACTATATTGTCAGTCTTTAAAACCTTTATTTGTTAACCTTAGTTTGCTAAAGCTTATATTTCTGCGCCTTATCTTATCTAAACTTATATCGCCCGCACGATTCTTGCAACCTCCCATCTTTAGTATAGTGCCTCAGATCACAGCCGGAAGCTTTCACCCAGATAAACCTGTTTTACCTGTTGATTTTGCAAGATTTCTTCTGGTGTGCCCTGGGCAAGCAGATTTCCTTCGCTCATGATATAGGCGCGCTCACACACACCCAGGGTTTCCCTGACATTATGATCGGTTATAAGGATTCCAATGCCACGATGTGTTAACTGGTTGATTATGCGTTGTATATCAATCACCGATATGGGATCGACACCGGCAAAAGGCTCATCGAGCAAAATAAATTTGGGCTCAGTCGCCAAAGCCCGGGCAATTTCCACCCGGCGCCGTTCCCCACCGGACAAACTCATACCTAGCGAATCGCGAATATGTTGAATTTTGAACTCTTCCAGTAAATGCTCAAGCAGTTCTTTTTGCTGGTTCTTGCTGAGTCCGGTGCGCGTCTGCAGAATCGACAGGATATTGTCCTGTACGGATAATTTACGGAATACCGATGCTTCCTGTGGCAAATATCCGATACCCAAACGCGCGCGCGCATGTAACGGCAGACCGGTAATTTTCCGGTCATCCAGTTTTATGGAGCCTTTGTCGCAGGATATCAAGCCCACGATCATATAAAAGCAGGTGGTTTTGCCTGCGCCATTCGGACCCAGCAATCCGACCACTTCGCTGCTGTTTACTTCCAGCGATACCTGCTTAACTACATCGCGCGACTGGTAACGCTTGGCTAGATCAGTGACAACAAGTCGGCTCATATTGATTGATAGTAATAGTAGTTTTAAGGAAGGGAGGGCAGTTCTGATTTGCCGGATTTCTTTTCGGGGTGAATAATTACCTGCACCCGTTTTTTACCCGATTCCGACTGGTTGGCGGTGACCACTTCCGTATTGGCGTTGTATTCAATTCGGTTACCGCTAAAGACAGTCTGGCCTTGTGTCAACTTTGCATTGTTCAGCAGCACGATGCGTTGTTCCAGGGCAAAATAATCGACCTTTTCCGCTTCAGCTGATATGTCAGCGGCTTTCGGCTGGTTTGCCTGATGATAGGTAACCGGTTTGCCTTCTGCGGTAATATGGTAAAGTTTTCCTTCACGGCTTAATACCGTTATCTTATCCGCGGTCACCCGGGTCGTTCCCTGCAGCAGCACCACGTTGCCCGAATAGACGCTTTTACCCTCTTTCTCGATAATCTTGGCGTTGTCCGCTTCAATGTTAATGGGCTCCGCAGGCAGTTTCGTTTCCGCGGGCGCTACCGCCGGGATGGCAAGCAGCATGGCCTGTATCAACACAATTGATAATATGCTGAACATTCCGCGACTATTGTACATACCACCCTCTGACGTCTGATTTGAACTCTATATTGCCAACGGCGAAATACGCCTGCATGCCGGTTGCAGTGACTGTGTTTTGGTTCTGCTGCAACACAACCGTGTTTTTGGTTTCGGCAAAATTTTTATCCGGCACGATATGCAAGTCCCGCGTGTTGATGGTAATTTTTGTTGCCGGGGTGCCTGGACTGACAATATTGACATCGTCAATTAACTGCACTTCTTTGCCATCGCCAAGCACCTTGCCCAGGTTGGCCGTGGCTGTCCATACGCTGCTGTCCTCGTCATAAAAGGTTACCAGCGGTTTGACTACATCCGAATATTTTTGCTGCGGGTAATGCGTCAGGCGCTCGGCGTTCAAGCGGTGCAACGGTTTGCCGGTGTTACTTAACTTGGCGGTTATAAAGTTATCCATAAAATAATCCGGGCCTTCTTTCGACGCGGTGAAGGCATCCAGGTCAGGCTCTGTAAGCGACATGACCCACCAGCTGATTCCGGCGCCGGTTAACAGGATCATCAGAAGTATCGTTTGCCGGGAGAGTTTAAACATTCCTGGTTTGCCGGTTAAGCCAGGTATTTTGCAATTGCCGCGTCATAAGTACCCTGCGCTTTCATTATCATTTCGCATATATCCCTGGCCGCTCCTGCTCCGGCAGGCTTCGCCGTTATCCAGTGCGCGTGTTGTTTTGCCAGGTCATGCGCATTGGGCACGCTAATGGCTAGTCCAACGCGGAGCATGATGGGTAAATCCACGACATCATCGCCAACATAAGCCACCTGCTCCCTCTCCATGCCCAGCTTGCCGATGAGTTCCTCAAAAGCGGGCAGTTTTTCCAGCCGCCCTTGATAAATATGCTGCACCTGCAGGTTTTTCATCCGGTGCAATACCACCTCCGAAGTCCGGCCGGTAATAATGCCGATCTGCACCCCGGATTCCTGCAACATTTTCATGCCATGTCCGTCCCGGGAATTGAAAGCTTTGTATTCCTGGCCATCGTCACCATAGAACAGGCTGCCGTCGGTCAATACACCATCCACATCGAACACGACCAGCTTGATATTTTTTGCTCTTTTTAAAATTTCTTCCATTTTTTACCTGATCAGGATCATCGATGGCCGAAGTATTCGCTAGTAATTAAAGGCGCAAAGCCCGGTTTCGCGCATTACAGTGTTTTTACGTGATTTTTAAAATACAGCTTATCAAACCACGGTTTTCAGATAACGCCATTACGCAGCAAATCGTGCATATTCATGGCGCCTACCACTTTATGGTCGTTATCCACTACCGGGAGCGAATTGATTTTGTATTGTTGCATCATTGCCAGCGTTTCAGCCGCTAAAGTATCAGCGCGAGTGAATTTGCAGTTTTTTACCATGACATCGGCAATTTTTATATTGTGTACATCGATCTGGCCATGATCCAGCAGCCGGCGCAGATCACCGTCGGTAAAAATGCCAAGCAGCTTGTTCTGTTCATCGACGATGGCGGTCATACCCAGCCCTTTCTTGGACATCTCAACCAGCGCCTCGTTCAGGCTCGCGCTATATAAGATGCGCGGCGCCCGGTCGCCGCCGTGCATAATATCGAAAATGCGCAACAGTAATCGTTTGCCAAGCGCCCCACCGGGATGTGAAAGTGCGAAATCGGCTTCAGTAAAACCGCGTTGTTCCAGGAGTGAAATGGCCAGCGCATCCGCCATTGCCAGCGCCGCGGTGGAACTGGTGGTAGGCGCGAGGCCCAACGGGCAAGCCTCCTTTTCAACACTGACATCGATGTGCGCATCCGCATTGCGGGCAAGGGTTGATTGCGGATTGCCGGTCAAGGCAATCAACGGCACATTCAGCCTTTTAATTAACGGCAACAGGGTTTTGATTTCCTCCGTTTCACCGGAGTTGGAAAACGCCATCACAACATCACTCCGAACAATCATGCCCATGTCACCATGGCTGGCTTCGGCGGGATGAACAAAAAACGCCGGTGTGCCGGTACTTGCGAGCGTTGCCGCGACTTTACCGCCGATGTGGCCGGATTTTCCAATGCCCATGACGACAATACGGCCCTTGCAATGCAGCATTAATTCACAAGCCTTAAAAAAGGCGTCATCAATGCGCTGCGCCAGCTTTTTTACCGCGTCGGCTTCATTGTGCAAAACGGCTTGCGCCAGTGTTTTGATTTTGTCCTGGTTCATGCAAATGGAAATTGTCTATAAGGATCCGGAACCCTGTTGAACTTCCGTGTAATACAGCCAGATCATGTATCCAATGTAACTTGCCAGCAACAGCGCCGCTTCCGGACGGTTGATATAACCTTTGCGTTGCTTAAAACTGTAGGCCATGGCAAATAAGGCAATGGTCAATACTAACATGGTAGCGTAATCGCGAGATATCACCTGTTCTGTCAAAGGCGCCGCATTAATCGCGCTGCCGACGCCCAGAACCGCCAGCAAATTAAACATATTGGATCCGATCACATTTCCAATGGCGATATCATCTTCACCTTTAATCGCCCCGGTGACTGAAACCGCGAGTTCCGGCAGACTGGTGCCGACCGCAACAATGGTCAAGCCGATAACCAGCTCGCTTACCCCAAACACCTGGGCTGCATTGATGGTGCCCCAGACCAGCAATTGCGCGCTAGCCACCAACGCGATGAGACCGACAATCGTCCAGAATAAGGCAACCTTCGTTGACATATTCTGAGGCAGCTCCGCTTCAAATTCACCTTCCAGAGGATCGCCAAAACTCCGTTCTTTTTGCGCGAGCCAGAGCATCCAAAGCATTAGCGCCAACAAGCCCATCAGTAATACCGCGCCGTCGAGCCGGCTTAACTCACCGTCCCACATTAAACCCAGTACCGCGGCGGAGAGCAGGATCAGCACTGGCAGTTCGCGCCTAAGTGTCTGAGATTCCACAACTAATGGCGATATCAGCGCGCTGATACCCAGTATCAGAGCGATATTGACTATATTGGAACCGATCACATTGCCCACCGCCACACTGGTATTTCCACCCAGCGATGCGGCGGCCGAGACAAACATTTCGGGCGCCGAGGTGCCAAAACCCATTATCATCATACCGATGATTATGGCGGAAACGCCCAAATTATGCGCAATCGCGGCACCCCCGACGACAAATCGCTCCGCGCTCCACACCAGCAACACCAAACCGCCAATGATCGCTAACCAGAAAAGCCACATGTTATTGAGATAGTCCGCCAGATAACAGAACGTGCATGATACACCATCCATTCCAGCAACTTGTACACAATACCAATAACAATATTTCCTGGTTAGGACTATGCAATGCGCGGAAGCGCATATTGGGTAGGGGCCGTGAATTTTGTTATGCGGTATTTATAACCCGGGAATGCCAAAACACTTACTTAATTAGGCAATATGACATATACCCGCGCTATCGCGGGAGCCGGCTGACCTGGGGCAGGATTACGCTACAGCCGCGACTATAATGGTGTTGTGTTGCATTTGGTGTTAACCATGCTGTTGTTTAGGGGTGAAGTGCTATCTGCAGGTGCTTAAACCTAACCCGGTCTGGACTGAATAATTGAGCATTGAAAGTTTTTGCCACTATACAATCCCGCTGATTGATACAGGTCATCGCCCTTTTTCCGTCTTTTTGTTAATTAATAACACTGGCGCTATAAAAAGGGGAGTCACGAGTTACGAATCACTGTTCAGGCAGGCTTCGTAGTTGGCTTGATTGTTAGAAACATCCATGGGAGATGTCATGCCGAAATGCCCATCCACCAGGGCGATGTGCGCTGGCCTTGTCATTTTTCTCATCGGTGGAATTTCCTTCGGTGGACTGACTTCTTTTTTTCACTATACCAACCGCACGGAATTCTGCATTTCGTGCCATTCCATGGAAATCAACTTCAACGAATACAAGCAAACATTGCACTACAAAAATAGCAGCGGTGTTCAAGCTTCTTGCGCGGACTGTCATGTGCCAAAAGATTTCGGCCCCATGTTTGTTTCGAAAATTGTCGCCGTGAAAGATGTGATCCATGAAGTTATCGGTTCTATTGACTCGCCAGAGAAATTCGAAGCCCGGCGCTGGCTATTGGCAAATATGGTATGGGTCAAAATGCGCGCCACCAATTCCCGGGAATGCCGGTCATGCCATGATTACGAGAGTATGGACCTGATCGCACAGGACAAACGCACGCGCAACAAACATACGCGCGCTCCGGAGAAGGGCAAAACCTGCATTGACTGTCATTCCGGTATCGCGCACGACGAGCCGCTGGAACCCGACGAAGATGAACAGGTGGCGCTAAAACCGGCGCCAGTTCCTGATGGACGGCGCCAAACAGGAATTGCGCAATATGTCCCGTGACATTAACAACCATCCGCCTGGCAAACGGCCGTACTGCGCGGCGTTACTGGTGTTGTGCGCGGGTTTTTTCATCACGGGGCATGCCGCGGCGGAGCTGCCCGGCTCCGCCATGCTGGCGTACACCTGTGCGGGTTGTCATGGCGCCAATGGTTCCAGCGTTGGCCCCGCCAGTCCCACTATTGCCGGCATATCGGTGGATTACTTTATCGAAACCATGCTGGCCTATAAAAACGCAACACGCCCTTCCACTATCATGTCGCGGATTGCCAAAGGTTACAGCGATGAAGAAATCCGGTTAATGGCCGCCTTCTTTGCAGAACAAAAAATTGTCCGGCAGCCGCAAGACTACGATATGAAAAAAGCCATACGCGGCAGGAAACTGCATAAAAAGTACTGTAACAAATGCCATGAAGACGGAGGCGCTTTGGCCGATGACGATGCGGGTATTCTGGCCGGACAATGGGCGCCGTTTCTTCAATTTACATTTGCGGATTTTATCAGCGGCGCACGGCCGATGCCTGACAGTAAAAAGCAGCAATTCGACAAGCTGATAAAGCAGCAAGGCGCTGACGGGGTGGAGCAACTTATCCAGTTTTACGCCAGCCAGCACTAGCGAAAGACTCTAACAATGACAAATATTACGCGCCGAACATTCATTACCATCAGCGCCGCGACCGTTGCGGCATCCGCTATCGGTTTTCCCAGGCCCGGTATAGGCGCCGGCAAGCGCGTAGTGATTGTGGGCGGCGGTATCGCCGGCGCCACGGCTGCCAAATACCTGCGCTTAATGGATGGCGGTATCGATGTCACGCTAATCGAACCGAAAAAGATCTATACGACATGCTTTTTAAGCAATGAGGTGTTATGGGATCACCGCAATATTGACAGCATTCAGTTCAACTATGATGCTCTGGGGAAACATGGTGTGACAGTGGTTCATGACGTTGTGACCGCCATTGATCCCGGCAGCAGGCGAGTCACCATCAAAGGCGGTAAGCGTTTTAACTATGATGCCTGCGTCGTTTCGCCGGGTATCAGCTTTAACTGGGACGCCATTGAAAACTATACTCCCGAAGCCAGTCAAAAATTACCGCACGCTTATCAGGCGGGTCCGCAAACCCTGCTGTTAAGGGATCAAATTAAAGCCATGAAAGACGGCGGCATCTTTATTCTGGTGGCGCCGCAGAATCCTTTCCGCTGCCCGCCGGGTCCTTATGAACGCGCCAGCCAGATTGCCTGGTATTTTAAAAACCATAAACCCAGATCCAAGATCATTATCCTGGATCCCAAACCGGAATTTTCAAAACAGGCGCTGTTTACAGCCGCATGGGAGCGTTACTTTGGTTACAAGACCGGTAACAGTATGATTGAGTGGATTGGCGAGGCGGACGCCGGTGAAGTCACGCGTGTTGATGTCAAAAGGATGGAAGCCATCGCCTCATCACCTTATAAAGGTGACGTGATCAATGTCATTCCTCCTCAACATGCCGGAAAAATTGCGCTGCAATCCGGGCTGGCCGACGACACCGGCTGGTGCCCGGTCAATCATCGCACCTTTGAGTCAAAAATCCACAAAGATATCTATGTTGTCGGCGACGCGGCAATTGCCGCCCCGATGCCAAAATCCGGCTATTCCGCCAACTCACAAGCCAAGGTATGCGCGGCGGCCATTATTGCCAAATTCAGCGGCGAACCGGAACCGGTTCCTTCCTTCGTGAATACCTGCTATAGCCTTATTACTCCCGAACACGCTATTTCCGTCGCAATGGTTTACAACCTGGGGCCAAAAGGCGTCATTCAGGAAGTGCCGGGGGCGGGCGGCCTGACGCCGAAAGACGCCAGTGATGAAATGCGCAAACGCGAAGTGGCTTATGCTTATTCCTGGTTCAGGAACATTACCCATGATATTTTTGGATAACAGGTTCGCAAAATTGACGGGATACTGGAATGGTTCAAAGCATCTTATGGGAAAATACTTCCTCAGCCGGACAATTGACTATCATGGCGATGCGTTTTAGTGATTGTTCAATCTCCACTTCCGCATAGTCGATATTGAATCCCTTTTTCAGGGCGTCATCCGGCGATTTTACGCCAAGGTTATTCAGTACTATCGAGCGTGTTTCCATCTTCAGATATTGCTCAGGGTGATTGAGAACTTCGATAATTTGCAAAAGATGATGATCAGGTGACTCGGATTTGATGCGTACTTCTGTTAATTGCCGTTCAATTTCCTGTAACTCCGGGGGCATATCAATCATAAAATCGTTCCGGGTAAATATAGAACTGTGCTCCAAAAATGGTGAGCCATGCGCGGGGTGCAGTTGTTGATGTAATTGTTTTTTGCGTTCAATCAGCAGCTTCTGTACGTTCCGTGTTTGCATTATCAAAGCCTGGGCTTTTTGCAGCAGGGCTTCGAGGGCGCATTTTTTAAAACCTAACCTGGCGTCTTCTTCGGTATAGCCGGCCGATAAAATCTTACGGTTGGTGAAAGTCACTTTGGTTTGTATGACGTCCCGTTCAATAATGTCGCCCACGAGGTTTGTGCCAAGAAAATTGTGTTCGTGTTTTTCCATACACAGCAACATATACACCCGGCCGGGCAAGTTTTCGTTTGCGTTTTCCTGGATCAGCGGAATTACGGTATCAAGTAATTGCTGAATCACTCCCCGGGAGTCGAAAATTAATTTCATGCGGGGACTACTGGAAAAGCCCGCGTTGCTGAACGTCACTCCACCGGGAATCATATTGGCCATATCATTGAGGTAGTCCCAGGTGCGGGACAGGGGCTGAGCCAGTTTCTGCGCGTAACGGCCAATCACCCGGATCCTGGGATCGACAATGTCAACGATATGCTCGGCCATTTGCACCGCGCTAATTGAGCCTTTTAACACAGCGGGTTTATGTGTATGTGAGGTAAAAAGTTCGAGTAAATTGGTCAACGAGCCGGACATAGAGCATCTCATGTTGGTAATTCATGTTAATGATTATAGCTCACTGAAAATCCGCGCACACAAATGACAAAACATCGCCATTGGAGTGCGAATAATGGATAACGTTTAATCTAAGTTATAAGTCTGGATATACCGGCCAAATACCGGGGATAACAGATTCCCGTCACCCGGCTGATACAACGGATTTCTTAATATATAAAAATAACTTTGAGCGGCCAGTTGAAGAAGGCCGGTTTCTGTATTTATCTAACCTCACGCAATCAACATTTCCATAAACTCATACTTAAGAGTGAAAATTCCTACATAAAAGCAGGAACATTTCGCCGCTTCATCCATTTCATCAATCCCGGTTTTATGCACTGCCACTGATATTGTATTTGGGGCGCCATCATGCGCCCTGATAAATAGACTGTTCACAAGCTGAAATTTCTTTTCAGATTCCCACGCGCTGCGACTGATTTTAGTTCGATCATCCACAATTTCCATTGATCAAACTCACGCTATTTTAGTTCTACTTTGTTACTTTAATTTATGTTAATGAACAATCCCGCACCGGAAGCGGAAACGTCTGGCAAGACACGCCGTAAATACCTCCATTCTTGTTTTCAAGAGAATGCTCGATGGCGGCCTACCCGAAGGGCACTTGTGACCTTTAGGTTATAAATCCCTGCCGCCAACGGTCTTGCCAGACGTTTCCGCTTCCCGTGCTGTGCACACGCCTATTTAATGAAACAAAGTAGAATTAGTATTTGATAATCAACTTGACTGACATCAATGTGAAATTGCCGGCAAGAAGTCACACTTTTGACTGTGCGGTTGATTGTATTGTGAGCGGTAGTTTGTATTGGATTAATCACCTACGGGAGGGTGTCCAATGAGCAAAAAACAAGTGTATGCTGTTTTTGCGTCAGTGTTGCTGTTTCTTGTTTCTATTACTGGATTTGCGGCAGGAGATGCCAATGCCGGAAAGGATAAATCGGCAGCCTGCACCAGTTGCCACGGAGTTGATGGCCAGGGATCTGAGCCTAACACAAAGATTGCCGGTATGAATGTCGGAAAATTCAAGGAGGCAATGCAGGCATACAAGACCGGCGCAAGAAACAATGCCATGATGCAAATGTTTGCGAAAAAGCTCAGCGATCAGGATATCGAGGATCTGGCCGCGTATTATGCAGCCAAATAAGTTATCAGTCGAGCCAGTTCAGCGGGCCCGTGTTGCCGCCGGCCTGCTGAACCATTAAATCGAAACACAGGCGTAATACGATCAGGTTAACTGCAAATGCGGCATCGACAGGCGCTATGAAAAAATGCAATAGTGAATGATCCACGAACAGCCGGACCATTGCGCTAATTGTCATGATCCTGAAACGTACATCAGCAATGTCAATACGGTGGTATGAATCAAAATCGGGGCTAACAGGATGCAACAGTTAAAGTCGTTAACAGTGTAAACAAACAACGCGGTAGTACAAATGTGGTAGTAAATGTGTGGCAGTATTAGAGCTGTAACTACAGCAAACCAGGAAAAATAACAATAAGGTTGGGATGACGATGCACAGACGGACACTAACAACATTGCTGAATCGCTTGGTGCTTTCACTCATGCTCTTTGCACAGGTTAGCATTATGAACGTGGTATTTGCCGGGGAAGAAGCACAGCCGCAACCCGAAAACTCCACTTGTCTTGGTTGTCACGGCATGGAAGGCTTTGCCATGCCCGCCGAGGACGGCGCCATGCGCCAGCTGCATGTGAACAAGGACGGCTTTAACAAGAGCGTGCACGCGGGGCGGCGTTGTGTTGAGTGCCATAAGGATATTCAGGAAATTCCCCACCGCAAAAACGTCGAACGCAAGGTGGGGTGCGTGCAGTGCCATCGCGACCTGTGGGACAAGGCCAAACAGGAAGGGAAAACGCAGGAATTCGAACGCCTGGGTGTGGTGGTGCAGCAAATAGACAGTTACATGGGATCTGTCCATGCGCGGCCGAATATTGAGGATCAGTCCAGAACCAATGCCACCTGTTATAACTGCCACAACGCCCACTATATATTTCCCAAGGAAAGCATGGAACGCGTCGAACGGCGGCTGGATATTCCCAATATCTGCGGCACTTGCCACACGGCGCAAAAAGATGCGTATTTGACTTCCGTCCACGGCAACGAAGTGAGGCAAAACGGCAATCTCAATGCCGCGGTGTGTATTGATTGCCATATGCCAACCATGCACGATATTGAATCGCCCAAAGATCCATCCATTAAGCTGCAAATTACTCATAACTGCGGCAATTGTCATGACAAGCAATTAAAGACATACATGGGAACCTATCACGGCCAGGTGAACCGGCTGGGTTATGCGCATACCGCCAAGTGCTTTGATTGCCATGGTTCGCACGCGATTAAACGCGTGGAAAATCCCGAGTCGTCAGTGCACGCGAACAATCGGTTGCAAACCTGCCGGAAATGCCACGAAAACGCCACCGAAGGTTTCATTACCTTTTATCCTCACGGCAACACCCACGATTATGAGCGTTATCCCAGTATGTGGATCGCCTCGAAATTCATGATTGCGTTGCTGGCGGGCGTGTTTACTTTTTTCTGGACGCATGCGGCGCTCTGGTTCTACAGAGAATACAAGGACCGCAAGGAAGGCAAGAGCCGGCCCCATGTTGAAGCCGACAAAATTCCGGAGAAATACAAGGGCAAGCATTTCCAGCGTTTCTCCTTGCCATGGCGAATCATGCATTTATTATTGGCGCTGGGTGTCATGGTGCTGGTGCTCACGGGCATGACAGTGCTGTACGCGGACAGCTTCTGGGCGCCAACCGTGATGAAATTAATAGGCGGTCCGGAAGTGGCGGCGGTTCTGCATCGCATCGGCGCGCTGACTTTTATTGGTGTGTTTGTGGCGCATTTGCTGGCGATTACTTACTGTATCCTGCGCAATTGCAAAACCTGGACCTGGTTCGGATCCCGCTCCCTGCTGCCCAACTGGCAGGACTTCAGGGATGCGGCCGGGATGTTCCGCTGGTTCTTTGGCAGGGGTCCCCGCCCGGTTTTCGACAAGTGGGCTTACTGGGAAAAGTTCGACTATTGGGCGCCGTTCTGGGGTTTGACGATTGTGGGGGTGAGTGGATTGATGATGTGGTTTCCGGAAATCACGGCTTCGTTCCTGCCCGGCTGGGCATTCAATGTTGCGACAATCGTGCACGGCGAAGAAGCCTTTCTGGCGGCGGTGTTTCTGTTCACCGTGCATTATTTCAATAGCCACTTCCGCCCGGATAAATTCCCGCAGGACATCTCCATGTTCACGGGCGCGATTCCGCTGGAAGAATACAAGCACGAGCACAAGTTGGAATACGAGCGCCTGGTCAAATCCGGCGAACTGGACAAATACCTGGTGGATGCGCCATCAACACCGATGACAACAGGTTCCAAGATTCTAGGCATGACACTAATACTGGCGGGATTAGGTTTGCTGGCGCTGGTGCTGCTTGGATTCTGGGGCAACGTACTCTATGGTTAAGCGGAACGCCACTATATACTACCGATGAACCATTAAAACAAAACCTGAGGCGGATTATGAGATCACTATTGCTGGGAATTATGTTGGGTACTTTACTGTTGGGATGTGCGGAGAAAACACCACCCGCGCAACTAACAGCAAATCCGGAGGCAGGCAAAAAGATCGCCGAAAAAAGTTGTGTGGGTTGCCATGGCCTCGATGGCAAAGGCGCCACTGATGATATTCCGAATCTTGCCGCGCAGGTGCAGGACTATCTCGTTGCCGCAATCTATGCTTATAAGAACGGCAAACGCGAACACGCCGCGCTCAAAGACATGGCAAGCAAACTCAATGACGCTGATACGCTCAACATTGCCGCATATTACGCCAGTCTGCCGCCATTAACGGCTGAACAAAAACCCATGCAGGATATTGCCGAAAAAGGCAGGGCGGCCGCCGCTGTCTGCGCAGGCTGTCACGGTGAAGAGGGCAACAGCAAGACCGCCGGCATTCCAAACCTCGCCGGGCAGCAACCGGTCTATTTTATTTCGGCCATCAAGGATTATCTGGATGGCAAACGGGAAATGGGACCCAAGGAAAAGCAGGGCATGCTGGCTGCGCTAAACCAGGTGGACATCGAAGCCATGGCCCTGTATTTCGCGTCACAAACTCCCGCAAAACGTGACGCACCGTCATTTGGCAAAGTCGCCGCCGGAGAACCTTTGAGCGCCAATTGCGGCAAATGCCATGGCGCCAGCGGCATCAGCTCAGATCCCGCGATACCGGCGCTGGCGTCGCAGGATCCCCAGTACCTGGTAAGCGCCATCAAGGCGTATCAGGAGCGCGGCCGCAAACAGGAAGACATGC
>JAKEGK010000058.1 GCA_022627515.1 Gammaproteobacteria bacterium | reverse complement strand
GATTCCAGGGATTCTTAACCGGGCCATAAAAACTCGTTTCATTGGAAGAACCCATGGCAAACTCATCCATGTTGGTTTTACCCAGCATTACCATGCCGGCCTGCTTGCACCTGGTGACAACGGTTGCGTCGTACGGCGCAATAAAATTATCCAGCATTTTGGATCCACAGCTGGTTTTTACGCCGTCGGTGCAAAAGATATCTTTATGCGCCAACGGCACGCCCGCCAGAGGATGCGCGTTGCCTTTCGCGCGCCGCTGATCCGCGGCGCGCGCCTGTTGCAGCGCCTGTTCGGCGGTAACGGTAATATAACAATTGAGTTGTTTACCGAGTTGATTGATACGGTCAAGATAGAGCCGCGTCAGTTCCTCGCTGCTGAACTCGCCTGATGCCAGCGATTTAACAAGTTCGGCTATCGTTTTATTGTGCATCGTAACTCCGTACTGAATTATTTTTAAATTAACCTGCCTATCTTTGCGCTTCGCTGTATCCTTAGAGAATAGTTCTGTCTTACACTGGCGGTGGTTGGATTCAAGTTGCAGTAGTTACTCGATCACCTTCGGCACCAGATACAAACCCGCTTCGGTCAACGGAGCCACTTGTTGAAAAAGTTCCCGTTGATCCCGCTCGGTGACCTCATCTTTGCGCAATCGTTGTACAGCATCTAAAGGATGGGCCATGGGTTCCACGCCGGCGGTATCAATTGCATTCATCTGTTCGACGAGTTCGAGAATACTGGACAAATTATTCGCATAACTGGGTATGTCAGTTTCGTCAATTGCGAGCCGTGCCAGGTGAGCTATATTCTCTACATCTTGTTTTGTGAGGGACATAATATTTTTCCAGTTTTCCAGCTAAATACCGCTAATTATTTGCCGATATGTGTGAAACGTGTGACGTTAACACAATTGACACCTTGCCCAAAAGCATGGGCACTGATAAATTAGCGCATTCTTAACAATCACTTGTGAGTTCAATACCTTGGGATACTTTTCTAAACTTCGTGGCGCTTTTTCAAACGATCTGTCGATTGATTTAGGAACAGCCAACACTCTTATATATGTCAAAGGACAAGGCATCGTTCTGGATGAACCTTCCGTCGTCGCCATCCGCATGGAACGCGGAACCGGAAATCCCAAGAACATCGCCGCCGTGGGCCTGGAAGCAAAAGCCATGCTGGGACGTACTCCGACCAATATTCAGGCAATTCGCCCGTTAAAAGATGGCGTGATTGCGGATTTTACCGTGACGGAAAAAATGCTCCAGCATTTCATTCATAAGGTGCATAAGGACAAATTCAAGTTTCTGCACCCCAGTCCACGGGTATTGATTTGCGTGCCTTGCGGCTCCACCCAGGTTGAGCGGCGCGCTATCAAGGAATCAGCGGCCGGCGCCGGCGCGCGCGAAGTATATCTCATTGAGGAACCCATGGCAGCCGCCATTGGCGCCGGATTGCCGGTACATGAAGCCAACGGTTCCATGGTGCTGGATATTGGCGGAGGCACCTCGGAAGTGGCGGTTATTTCCCTGGCCGGTATTGTATATTCAGCTTCGGTCCGCATTGCTGGCGACCGCTTTGATGAAGCTATTGCCAACTATGTAAGGCGCAACTACGGCACCCTGATTGGTGAAGCCACTGCGGAAAGAATCAAACATGAAATCGGCAGCGCTTACCCCGGCGATGAAGTCCGGGAAATAGAGGTGCGCGGCCGCAATCTGGCTGAAGGTATACCACGCAGTTTCACCCTCAATAGCAATGAAATTCTGGAAGCCCTGCAGGAGCCTCTGGCCGGTATCGTGGGCGCCGTAAAAACCGCTCTGGAAAAAACCCCGCCCGAGCTGGGCGCGGACATTGCTGAGCGAGGCATGGTATTAACCGGAGGCGGTGCGTTGCTGCGGGATTTTGACCGCTTGCTGATGGAGGAAACAGGTCTGCCAGTCATAGTCGCAGAAGATCCTCTGACTTGCGTAGCCCGCGGTGGTGGCCGTGCGCTTGAAATGATGGACGAATCAGGAACCGAACTTTTCACGACAGAATAATATCAGGTCGCTGGCCAATTCCCCCTGTTGTTACCCCTCAAAGGTATCTTTTGCTAAGATGCAGTATCGTGCGTTTCGCGCACCATTCTTGCATGGTTTTATTACGTTTATTTAACTCTTTAAGTTTAATAAGTTAGCGAAAGCAGAACGTCTGGTACACGGAGGTTTTTCTATCAAACCGCTATTTATTCAAGGGCCGTCCATCGCTACCCGGCTGGCGATTGTTTCGGTGTTGTCTCTCGTTTTAATGGTTGTGGATCATCGGCAGCATCATGTCGAGACATTGCGCTCGGCAATATCAGTGTTGATCTATCCTATCCAGTACCTGGTTAACCTGCCCGTGGCTGTGGGCCAATGGATGGGCGAAAGTGTCAGCACCCGGGAAAACCTGCTGGAAGAAAATGAGCGCCTGCGCATGCAGCATTTGTTGTTTAAAGCGCAGTTGCAAAAACTCGCCGCGTTGCAGGTCGAAAATATCCGGTTGCGCGAGTTATTGCAGTCCTCCAGAAAAGTCGGCGAAAACGTTTTAATTGCCGAATTACTGGCCGTGGATCTGGATCCTTTTTCCCGGCAAATTGTCATTAATAAAGGCAGTACCGATAATGTTTACCTCGGCCAGCCTGTACTGGATGCCGAAGGCATTATGGGGCAAATTATTCATCTTGGCCCGTTTTCCAGCACCGCGATGTTGATTACCGATCCAAACCACGCCATCCCTGTTCATGTGAATCGTAATGGCCTGCGCGCCATTGCGATGGGTACCGGCACGCCCGATGTATTGGAAATCCCGTATATGACCAATAGCGCCGATATCGTGGAGGGAGATTTGCTAACCAGTTCCGGTTTGGATGGACGCTTTCCACGCGACTATCCTGTGGCGCGCGTTACCCAGGTCGCCAAGAATCCCACGCAACCGTATGCCACAGTGGTCGCGGAGCCGGTCGCCCTTCTGGAACGCAGCAGGGAGGTTCTGTTGGTGTGGCCAAGCGACAAACTGGCGCAACCGTCAACCACCACACCGATGAGCGACGCCGCCACTGACTCCAAACCCGCGGCAGAAACAACATCCACGCAGATAAGTGATACTGCCGCCGCCAAACCAGGCTCAGAAACGGCATCCACGCCGCCGATACCCCCTGCCGATACCTTAGCGCCACCGCAACCCGAATCCGCCGCTGAAGCCAATCCAGCGCCCGAACCGAACGAGGGTCAATAAATGGCGCTGGCAAAACCACAAGGCGGCTTTGTGATTTTCATCTCTTTCATCGTGGCGCTCATTTTAATGATAATGCCGTTACCGGAATGGGCTGAAGCAGCGCGACCACAATGGTTGATCATGGTCGTTATTTACTGGTGTATCGCACTGCCGGACCGGATTGGGGTCATTATTGCGTGGATGACCGGACTGGTGCTGGATGTCGCCACAGGATCCTTGCTGGGACAGAACGCGATGGCTTTTGGCATCGTGGCGTTTCTTGCCATCAAACTTCATTTACGTATCCGGTTATTCCCGCTCTGGCAGCAGGCGCTAAGTATTCTGATTCTCATTGCCCTCTATCAAATCATTACCTTGTGGGTAAAGGGATTCACCGGGCAATCGGCGCAAAGCTGGTCGTACTGGCTGGCCTCGTTAACCAGTATGCTGTTGTGGCCGTTTGTGTTCACGCTGCTGCGGGGAGTCCGGCGCTTTTACCGTGTTCGATAAAATTGATAAGACTTAAGCACCCTTAACTGACAACATGCCTGCAATTACCTTAAAAGACCATTTTCGCGAAACCCGGATGTTTAACATTCGCGTGGTGATTGTCCTGATTTTTTCCCTGCTGGCGATTCTGGCCATCGTGGTGCGGCTGGTTTATTTACAGATCATTGAAAACGAAACCTACACAACCCTTTCCGAGGAAAACCGCTTCTTTATCAGCGCCATCCCGCCCACCCGTGGTTTGATCTTCGATAGAAACGGCGTATTGCTGGCGCAGAATCTGCCCGCTTATAACCTGGAATTGACACCCGAACGCGTCAAAAACATCAATGCCACGATTGCTTCGCTGGGGGAAATTATCGAGATTACCGATGATGATATAGAACGTTTCAAGGAACAACTCGGGCCCTATAACCGTTTCAAACCGATTCCCTTGAAAACCGGTTTAAGCGACGAAGAAGTGGCGCGAATCGCGGTTAACCGGTACCGCTTCCCCGGCGTTGACATTGCGGCCCGCTTGATTCGTCACTACCCTGAAACAGGACTGATGTCTCACTCGATTGGATACGTCGGGCGGATTAACGAAAAAGAAATGAGCCACATTGACAAAACCGACTATGAAGGCACCAACTACATTGGCAAAACGGGTGTTGAACATTTTTACGAATCGATCCTGCATGGGCATCCCGGCGTACAGCAGATCGAAACCAATGCCCAGGGCCGCGCGCTGCGCTCCTTTGAACAGGTGCCTCAGGAACCGGGGATCAATCTGTACCTGACCATCGACGCCGCGCTGCAAAAAGTGGCGCAGGAAGCGTTGGGAGAAGAGAGCGGTTCCGTCATTGCCATCGATCCCAACACGGGAGATGTACTGGCATTCGTCAGCACACCCGTATTTAATCCCAACCTGTTTGTTGCCGGTATCGATCACAAGACCTATGCCGAACTTCGTGATGACAAACAAAAACCGCTCTTTAACCGCGCCTTGCGCGGCCAATACCCGCCAGGTTCAACCATCAAGCCTTTTGTGGGACTTGCGGGTCTTGAAACCTCGAGCATAGAAGCCGACGAACCGGTCACATGCCGCGGCTGGTATAGCCTGCCGGGCGATAAGCACCGTTACCGCGACTGGAAGAAAACCGGCCATGGCGTCATGAGCCTGCATGACGCCATCGTACAGTCCTGCGACGTTTATTTTTACGGTCTTGCGTCCAGCATGGGTATTGACCGCATGTCGAATTATTTAATCCCGTTCGGTTTCAACTCTCCCACCAATATAGATATAACGGGTGAAGTGGGCGGCATCATGCCTACCAGTAAATGGAAAAAAGAAGCCCGTAAGGCCCCCTGGTATGCCGGTGAAACCCTGATAGCTGGCATCGGTCAGGGTTATGTGCTGACAACACCGCTGCAGCTGGCAACGGCCATCGCCACCCTGTCCAGGAAAGGACATCGCATGCGGCCGCGGATCGTCAGCGCCCTGGAAAACTCCAATACCCGGGAAATACAGCGTTTACCCCCGGTGCCGGACGTGGCAATTGGCGTTGTTAACGAAGAACATTGGAACCAGGTTATCAGCGCCATGCAGGATGTCGCGCATCATTGGCGTGGCACCGCGTTCCGTATCGGGAAAGATTCCAAATATAAAATCGCCGGCAAAACCGGCACCGCGCAGGTATTTTCCGTTGCCCAGGACGAGGAATACAAGGAAGAGGAAATTCCCAAGGAATTGAGGGACCATGCGTTGTTTATTGCATTTGCACCCGTGGAAAATCCGCAAATCGCCGTTTCGGTCATCGTTGAGCATGGCGGTCACGGCGGATCAACAGCGGCGCCCATCGCCAAAAAAGTCATGGACCAGTATTTACTGCCCAAACTGGAAAAATTATCTGCAACCACCGCGAAAACACCCTCATGAGCCTGCTGGATATAAACTTGAATGAATTCGGAGAGCGCCGGCAAAGCCTGGCGGAATCCTTACACATCGACCTTCCGCTATTGATGGGAATCATTGCGCTACTGATTACCAGTTTGTTTATCCTCTACAGCGCGAGCGGTCAGGACATGTCAATGATCTGGAAACAGATTATCCGCTTCGTGCTGGCGTTAATCATTATGTTTGTACTCGCGCAGGTCAGTTCCAACACTTTTAAACGCTGGACACCCTACCTGTATGTGGCTGGCGTGATATTGCTGGTGGCGGTTCTAATAGCGGGGGAAATCGGTAAAGGCGCGCAACGCTGGCTGGACTTCGGTTTGATCCGCTTTCAACCTGCGGAGATCATGAAAGTGGCCATACCATTGATGGTTTCGTGGTATCTGTCCGAATACCCGCTGCCACCGGACGGCAAACGGTTGGCCATCGCGATGATGATCATCGCCATTCCGTTTATTCTCATTGCCAAGCAGCCCGACCTGGGCACGTCTATGCTGGTGGCAGGCGCGGGATTTTTCGCGCTGTTATTCGCCGGACTGTCCTGGAAATTGATGGCGGGTTTCAGCCTGCTCGGCGCGGCGTCCGCGCCAGTTGCATGGTATCTGATGCACGATTATCAGCGGCAACGCGTGTTAACTTTTCTCGATCCGGAAAATGACCCGCTTGGCACGGGATACCACATCATCCAATCCAAGATCGCCATCGGATCCGGGGGTGTGTATGGCAAAGGATGGCTGAACGGCACGCAGTCGCAACTGGATTTTCTTCCGGAGCGTTCCACGGACTTTATCTTTTCCGCGTATGCGGAAGAATTTGGTTTTATTGGCGTGCTGGTCCTGCTTGCGATATACCTGTTTATACTGGCGCGCGGCCTGCTCATCGCGGTACAAGCGCAGGATACTTTTACGCGCTTGCTGGCGGGCAGTCTGACCATGACATTTTTTATTTATGTTTTTGTGAATATAGGCATGGTCACCGGATTATTGCCCGTAGTAGGCCTGCCATTGCCTCTGGTGAGCTATGGCGGCACATCGGTAGTGACCTTGATGGCGAGTTTCGGTATTCTGATGTCTATTCACACCCACCGCAAATTGTTGCCCAGGTAGATCACATGCAGATCAAACCGATAAAATTACTTTCTATATGGATAGTGCTGGCTCTCTGGATAATGCTGGGTTTTCCCCTTACCCCGCCGGTGCGTGCTGACGTAACGCAACGCGCAGACGTAAATAAATTTATTGATCGAATGGTAAAAGACCACCAGTTCGAACGTAATCACCTGTTAAAAGTCTTCAAAAAGGTTAAAACCGATCCCGGCATTATTGAAGCGATCAGCCGTCCCGCGGAAGCAAAACCCTGGCATGAATACCGCCCGATATTTCTCACTGACGACCGTATCAGGGAAGGGGTGAAGTTCTGGCGGCAAAACGCCACGCACTTGCAGCGCGCCTATGAAACCTATGGTGTCGCGCCGGAAATTATTGTCGCCATCATCGGCGTCGAAACGAAGTACGGAAAGAACAAAGGCAAATATCCGGTAATGAATGCGCTGACCACGCTGGCTTTCGATTATCCGCAGCGCGCCCAATTTTTTGAAAAAGAACTGGAAGAGTTCCTGCTGCTGGCGCGCGAGGAAAAAACCAACCCAATGAGCATCAAGGGATCCTACGCCGGCGCAATGGGCAAGCCGCAATTCATCTCCAGCAGTTACCGGCGTTACGCGGTTGATTTCGATGGCGACGGCAAGCGGGACATCCTGAACAGCACCGTGGATGCAATCGGCAGTGTCGCCAATTATTTTGCCGCGCACCAGTGGTATAAAGACGAACCCGTCGCGGCGCCTGCCAAAGTTGATGGCGAGGATTTCAAGGCCATTCTGGCAAAAGGCATTAAACCCTATATAGAACTCGGCGAGCTGCTGAAGAACGGCATTTCCATCGAGGAAAAAAAATCTTCGTCTCTGCTGACTTCACTAATTCAGCTGGAATTGAATAAAGGCCATGAATATTGGGTTGCATTTAACAATTTTTATGTTATTACTCGTTATAATCACAGCGAACTCTATGCCATGGCGGCTTATCAATTGAGCCAGGAAATCAAGCGGTTCAGATTCGTGGGGCCCAGAAAACCATCCAGTAAAAATTAACGCCAAGCTTGCACAGAACATTGAGAAACCGGCATCGCACAACATACCCGTCAATATCTAAATCGGCCCTGGGCGGAATGCTGGCGTTGTCCCTCCTGGCAGGTTGCGGCACTTTCCCGGCGGACCAGGATGGCGCGCCGGAAAAAATCCTGAACTGGGATGAAATTCCCGATGCGGTACCGCGCGTTGAGCCGCTGAGCGAAACCGGTAACCCTGCAAGCTACGCGGTGGATGGTAAACGCTACTTTATTGATTTTAATGTAAATGATTTTCGCCAGCGGGGCGCCGCGTCCTGGTATGGCGCCAAGTTTCACGGACGCAAAACCTCCAGTGGAGAAGTTTACGACATGTACGCAATGACTGCCGCGCACAAAACCCTCCCGCTGCCCACTTACGTGAAAGTCAGAAACCTGCATAATGAAAAACAGGTCATAGTAAAAATAAACGACCGCGGCCCGTTTGTTGACGGCCGGATCATCGATTTATCCTACGCGGCGGCGCAAAAACTCGATATTGTTAATAACGGCACCGCGGATGTTGAAATCGAAACCGTGTTTGCCGACGGCGCGCGGAAGCAAATAGACAAAGGTCAACCTGACACCGACAATAGCCGCCTGGAGACTGCCCGACCTGATGATGGAACGAATACCACAGCCGCTGTTTATTATGTGCAGCTGGGCGCATTTTCCCACCGCCCGCATGCGGAGAAGCTGTTGTTGCAACTAACGTCACAGGCAATCACACCGGTTTCGATCAGCCGCAAAAATGATACGGATAACAGCTTGTTTCGCGTCCGCGTCGGACCTTTTGCTGACAGGCAGGCGTTGCACAATATGGAATCCCAATTATCTGAATTGGGTTACACTTCGTCATACATAGTCACCGAATAAGTCAACTTAAAAACCAGTTCCTGGATTGATGATGAGCATACGCAATTATACCCGGAAAATTTCCTGTCTCAGTTTTTTCTGCCTGACACTGTCTGCTTTTGCCGCCAACAGTAATGCTGTACTGCAGAGGATACCGGATCCGCCTAATATCAACGCTGTCGGTTATATTCTTCTGGATATCAACAGCGGTCAGGTGATTGCCAAAAACAACGCCAATGAACGCATGGAACCCGCCAGCCTTACCAAAATGATGACATCTTACATAGTGGCAAAAGCGATCCAGGATGGCAAAATCAGTCTGACCGATGAAGTCACTGTCAGTGAAAAAGCCTGGCGTATGCCCGGCTCCCGTATGTTCATTGAGGTGGGCAAAAAAATCCCGCTGGAAGAGCTGTTGATCGGCATGATTGTGCAGTCCGGCAATGACGCAACGATCGCCCTGGTGGAGCACGTTGCCGGGGACGAAGAAAGCTTCGTCAAAACCATGAATGAAACCGCAAAGCTCCTCGGTCTGGGCGATACCCATTTTGTCAACGCCACCGGAATGCCGCACGCGGACCATTTTTCAACCCCAAGGGACATGGCGATGATGGGCATGGCTCTAATCCGCGACTTCCCGGCGCACTACCAATATTATTCCCGCAAGGAATACACCTATAATAAAATTAAACAATTCAACCGCAACCAGCTATTGTGGAAAGACGACAGTGTAGACGGCATTAAAACCGGCCACACCGAATCAGCGGGTTATTGCCTGGTTGCCTCGGCAAAACGCGGCAACATGCGGCTGGTTTCAACGGTCCTGGGCACCAATAGCGATGGCGCGCGTGTCACGGAAACCCAGAAGCTGTTAACTTACGGATTCCGCTTTTTCGAAACCCATCGGCTTTATTCCGCCAATGACCAGCTCACTGATGTAAAAATCTGGAAGGGCGAAACGGAAACACTGCCGCTGGGCATTGCGGAAGATTTATATATTACTATTCCCCGCGGACAATATGATAAACTTGACGCCAGCATGTCTATCAACGCCACTATCGTGGCGCCGGTTACCAGCGGCGAATCCCTGGGCAGTGTCAACATCATGCTGGGAAGCCAACTCGTTGCAAAACGGGACCTGATTTCATTGGGCGCCGTATCAGAAGGAAGCTTCTGGCATAACCTGATAGATTCAGTAAAACTCTGGTGGAACAACTACTAATACGTCATTTTACCCCTTATGAGCATTGTCTATTTAAACGGGAAATTCATGCCCGACCACGCTGCTTGCGTGCCGGTTCTGGACCGCGGATTTATTTTCGGCGACGGCATATATGAAGTCATTCCTGTCTATCACGGTTGCCTGTTTCGCTTGCCGGAACACTTGCAGCGTTTGCAGAACAGCCTGGATGCGATTCGCATCGTCAATCCCCATTCAACGCAGGAATGGCACACGATACTCAACGAGTTAATAGACAAAAATAACAGCGGCAACCTTTCCGTTTATCTGCAGGTTACGCGCGGCGTGGCCAAACGCGACCATGCGTTGCCGGAAAATATTCAGCCCACGGTTTTCGCCATGGCCAATCCGTTGCTCCCCCCCGAGAAAGCGATGTTGCAAAACGGCGTGCGCGCGATTACCGGCGATGATTACCGCTGGCGCAATTGCCACATCAAGGCCATCAGCTTGTTGCCCAATATCTTGTTGCGCCAGCAGGCAATCGATGCAGGCGCTTACGAAACCATATTGCTGCGCGATGGCGAAGCAACCGAAGGCGCAGCCAGCAATTTATTCATCGTGGAAAACAATGTGCTGGTTACTCCACCCAAGGGGCCGTTCCTGTTACCCGGAATTACCCGTGATCTTATCCTGGAACTCGCCATACAAAACCATATAGCCTGTGAAGAATCCGTCATATCCGAGAAACGTCTGCGCAGCGCGGATGAAATCTGGCTGACCAGTTCCACCAGGGAAATCCTGCCGGTAACGTACCTTGACAATCAACCGGTGGGAGACGCAAAACCAGGCCCCTTGTGGCATACCATGGTGGACCTGTATCAGACGTTCAAACAATCATTCAGCCGGTAGCGAGACGGCATAACAACCGCTTTAGCCACACTGTAGCGAACAAACGATGACATATTCCGTGAGCCACACGATGAACAGCAATTCTGATGCCGTATTGGAGTTTCCGTGCGATTTTCCCGTCAAAGCCATGGGGCTGGCCTCGCACGATCTCGAAACTATTGTGCTGGACATTATCCGCCAACACGCGCCGGCCACCACCCGGGACGCTGTCAGTAAACGCGTCAGCGCCAACGGTAAATATATCTCCGTCACAGTCACGGTCAACGCACAAAGCCGTGCGCAATTGGATGCTATTTACCGGGCTTTAACCGGGCACAAACATATTATTATGGCGCTTTGATTTATCATATGGCGTTCGTGCCGCCACTCATTACTTATGTTTGATCATTTCTCATGTTACAAAATGTTATAGTCCGCGACCTGGGGTTGACTGACTACCAGGATGTTTGGGATAACATGCGCTCATTGACCCAGCAACGCGATAGTGCAAGCGCGGATGAAATCTGGATTGTGGAGCATCCGCCTGTTTTCACACTCGGCCTCAACGGTAAACCGCAATACATCATCGATGCCCGCCATATTCCCGTTATTCAATGTGACCGTGGCGGCCAGGTGACTTATCACGGGCCCGGGCAAATTGTGGCGTATATCCTGATGGATCTGCAGCGGCGCCACTGGGGTGTAAAAAAACTGGTGAATCGCCTGGAGCAGACGGTCATTGATTTGCTGGCGGAGCATGCCATTCGCGCTGAGCGGAAAGAGGATGCGCCGGGTGTTTACATTAATGGCGCAAAGATCGCCGCACTGGGTTTACGCGTACGGCGCGGATGTTCCTACCATGGGCTCAGCTTTAATGTCGACATGGACTTGACGCCGTTTTCCTATATCAATCCTTGCGGATTCGAGGGACTGCAATCCACGCAACTAAAAGATCACCGCCCCGGTATTGATATCAACATAGTTAAAACTCAACTGGCGGAAGAATTAATCCGGCAACTTTTTGCGGCGGCTGATGCGCCGGAAAAACAAAATCTTTAGTTTTGGCTATGGCTCATTTGACATTCACGTTATAACTCAGGTTTCGGAGTTCGTGGTTTTACCAAGGGCGCGGTGAGGGGCATCTTTTGAGAGACCGTCGGCGGCAGGGATTTATACCCTACGGGTATTCCGCCGTCGAGCATTCTTTTCGAAACAAGAACGGATGTATTTATGGCGAGTCTCGCAAAAGATGCCCCTCACCGCGCTCTGCCGTGATATCATGGAAATGAACTCCGAAACTTGACTTATAATAAGCGATCTGTAATTTTAATTTAGGGATCCTTTAAACATTTAGCTGACAATTACCGTGACTTCTTCTTCAAAAACACCACCGAAAAAGGTTGAACCAGGCGTTCCTCTGCGCGGAGCCGATAAAGTCGCGCGCATTCCTATAAAAGTGGAACCAACGCGGACCGCTCCGCGCAAACCACACTGGATTCGCGCCAAGGCGCCTACCGGCCCCAATGTCATGCTTATTAAAAACCTGCTGCGGCAAAATAACCTGCATACCGTTTGCGAAGAAGCGTCCTGCCCGAACCTCGGAGAGTGTTTTGGTCATGGCACCGCGACTTTTATGATCATGGGTGACATCTGTACGCGCCGTTGCCCCTTTTGCGATGTCGCCCACGGGCGCCCCAGGCCGCTGGATGAAAATGAACCAGAACATCTGGCGAAAGCAATCCAATTGCTGGATTTGAAATATGTCGTCATCACGTCGGTTGACCGTGACGACCTGCGCGACGGCGGCGCCCAGCATTTTGTTGACTGCATTAATGCGGTACGCGCGCGCTCTCCCAAAACGAAAATTGAGATTCTGGTCCCTGATTTTCGCGGCCGCATGGACATCGCTTTAAAAATCATGGAGCAGTCACCACCCGATGTATTCAACCATAATCTCGAAACAGTGCCCCGGCTATATAAAAAGTGCCGCCCTGGTTCTGACTATCTCTGGTCACTGCAACTTTTGAAACGCTTCAAGGAAATGTACCCCAATATCCCCACCAAATCAGGCCTGATGCTGGGATTGGGCGAGACCAGCAGCGAAGTCATTCATGTGATGAAAGACTTACGCGCGCATCGGGGAGAAATGTTAACACTCGGCCAATACCTGCAACCCAGCTTGCACCACCTGCCAGTGGAACGTTTTGTTCCCCCCGAAGAATTCGAGGAACTGGGACGCATTGCGCAAGAGCTGGGATTTTCCAATGTTGCCAGTGGCCCCATGGTACGCTCGTCCTATCACGCCGATCTGCAAGCCGCTGGCGAAAACGTACGCTAGGTTCCTCATTCTTTTGCCGGATTAGCATATCTTTAATCACATTAAACGCACTTATTGAACTGGATTGCGCTCCAAATTAATAAAGTATTTTTATACCCGGGAAAACATATAAAAGTTTGCTTTTTCTACAAAACCCGATAAGGTTAGCCTTCTGCAATGGAAGCAGACACATAATATTTCGGAAATCACGCCAAACTTTTTTCAAGAGGGATAGCGATGTCTGAACTGGTACGTCCACACGGTGGTGCTGACCTTAAACCCTTGCTGCTTGAGCGAAAAGCGTTAGCGGCGGAAAAGAAAAAGGCCGCATCATTAACCAAGATTAATATCACTTCCCGCGAAGCCGGTGACATCATCATGTTGGGCATTGGCGGTTTCACGCCACTCGAAGGTTTTATGACCCGGGCTGATTGGGAAGGCGTATGCGACGGAATGAAAATGGCCAGCGGTTTGTTCTGGCCCATACCCATCACACTCTCTACCGATATCAGCACCGCCGCCGGTATCAACGAAGGTGAAACTATCGCACTCTATGATCCCGAGCGTGATGAAATTCTCGCGACGATGGCGGTTTCGGAAAAATATCAAATTGACAAAGCCCATGAGTGCATGCAGGTGTACAAAACCACCGACATGGAACATCCGGGCGTAAAGATGGTAATGGAGCAAGGTGATGTCAATCTTGCCGGTCCTATTAAAGTTTTATCCTTGGGCGGATTTCCTGAAGAGTATGGCGAACAGTTCATGACACCGGCGCAAACCCGCGCCGAATTCAAAAAGCGCGGCTGGAAAACCATCGCGGCGTTCCAGACGCGTAATCCCATGCACCGTTCTCACGAATATCTTGCCAAGATTGCCATTGAAACCCTGGACGGTGTACTGATTCATTCCCTCCTGGGTAAACTGAAAGCCGGCGATATCCCGGCTGATGTGCGCAGCCGGGCTATCGGTACGCTGATAGAAAATTACTTTGTCGATAACACCGTAATTCAAGCCGGTTATCCACTGGATATGCGATATGCCGGACCGCGCGAGGCCTTGTTACATGCCCTGTTCCGTCAGAACTATGGGTGTTCACATTTGATTGTCGGCCGTGACCATGCG
This sequence comes from Gammaproteobacteria bacterium, assembly GCA_022627515.1. Lineage (GTDB taxonomy): Bacteria > Pseudomonadota > Gammaproteobacteria > SZUA-152 > SZUA-152 > JAKEGK01. Next base: position 5,844 of record JAKEGK010000058.1, on the reverse strand, counting down.
GGTGTCGGCGATTATTACGGTCCATTCGATGCGCATCATATTTTTGATCAAATTCCAAAAGACGCGCTGGAAACCCAGCCGCTGAAAATCGACTGGACTTTCTGGTGTAACAGATGTGGCAGCATGGCTTCCATGAAAACCTGCCCGCACAAAGCCGAAGACCGTTTGTTATTATCAGGAACCAAATTACGTAAAGCCCTTTCGGAAGGTACGGAAGTACCTGATAACTTCAGCCGTCCGGAAGTACTAGAAATTTTACGTGAATACTATGCAAGTTTAGCTGAACACGAAAAAGTAGAAGTAAAATTGTCCGGACACTCTGCAAAATAACCTAGGGAAGCGCTGATTAAGTCATTCCGGCGTTTTTTAAAGCATGCCCCGGCATTTGTGTAAGCCAGGGCCGGAAACCATGAAGGTATTGATTTAGCTGGGCCCCGGCCTTCGCCGGGGTAACGAATAGTAACTTGTACAGAGCTTGACTAGGTCAGAACGATTTGGGGATTAAGCGGTAAAATCCCGAAAATTCATCTGCATCATCCAAAAAAACCTCAAAGGAGCAAAACGGCCATGCCAACTTTTGTGCGCACGGATAAGTGCGACGGTTGCAAAGGGCATGACAAAACAGCGTGCGTGTATATTTGCCCCCACGACCTGATGAAGCTGGACAAGGACGGTTCTGAAACCGGTCACGCGATGAAAGCCTGGAACCAGGAGCCGGAGCAGTGCTGGGAATGCTATTCCTGCGTCAAGATCTGTCCACAACAAGCCATTGAATGCCGCCATTATGCCGACGTAGTCCCTCTGGGTGCGTCCGTTCAACCGCTGCGTAGCACCGATTCCATTATGTGGACCATCAGGTTCCGTAACGGCAATATGAAGCGGTTTAAATTCCCGATTCGCACCACCCCGGAAGGTTCCGCCGATCCAGCTGCCGGTCTGCCTGATCCGGACGCCAGCAAGCTCGAAGATCCGAACACCCTGTTTACCCAAAACGCACACAAATTCGATGCCAGTCAGTTTTCCGTAAACAACTAATCGGCGCGAGTTTTTCAAGCGTTTTGCAAACCTTGTTAAATAATTTCAAGCGACAATAACTACTAAATTTAAAGCAATTTAAGTTGAGAGAGGAAACTTGGATGGCTGAGTTTGGAAAACCCGATGTTATTGAGGAAGAAGTCGACATTCTCCTCATTGGCGGCGGCATGGCAGCCTGCGGAGCGGCAACTGAAATGGCTCGCTGGGCACAGGCCAGGAACCTGAAAGTCAAACTGGTCGACAAAGCCGCGCTATCACGCTCCGGCGCGGTGGCGCAGGGTCTGTCCGCGATCAATACCTATATGGGTGAAAACGATCCCACCGACTACGTGCGTTATGTACGCGGCGACTTGATGGGCATTACCCGTGAAGACCTGGTCTTCGACGTGGGCCGTCACGTGGACTCATCCGTGGAGTTGTTCGAAGAATGGGGCCTGCCCGTCTGGAAACAACCGGGTGATGAAGGCAAGAAATTGAAAGACGGCGGCAAACCCGTGCGTTCCGGTAAGTGGCAAATCATGATCAATGGCGAATCCTACAAATGGATCGTGGCGGAAGCCGCCAAGAAAGCCATTGGCCTTGAAAACATCCAGGAACATATTTTTATCGTGCGTCTGGTGACTGATAAAAACGATCCCACCCGGGTAGCGGGCGCGGCCGGTTTTTCAGTACGCGAACACAAACTTTACATCTACAAGTTCAAAGCCTGCCTGCTGGTATGCGGTGGCGCGGTTAACGTATTCCGCCCCCGTTCCGTGGGTGAAGGCATCGGCCGCGCCTGGTACCCGGTATGGAACGCAGGTTCCACCTACGCCATGGCGGCGGAATGCGGTGCAGAACTGACCCTGATGGAAAACCGCTTCGTACCCGCGCGTTTCAAGGATGGCTACGGCCCGGTGGGCGCATGGTTCCTGCTGTTCAAGGCCCAGTCCATGAATGCAGCCGGCGAAGACTACCAAGCGAAAAACTATCCTGACCTGGCTAACTACGGTTACGACGCTTACGCCGAAGGCCACAAGATGGGGACCTGCTTGCGTAACCACCTGATGTTGAAAGAAATGAAAGAAGGCCGCGGCCCGATTTTCATAGACACCCCCACCGCGTTGAAAAAACTGGCGGAAAACATGACGCCCAAGGAAATCAAACACCTTGAAGCGGAAGCGTGGGAAGATTTCCTCGACATGACCATCGCCCAGTGTGGCGTATGGGCGGGTGAAAACATCGAGCCTGACAAAGAAAGGTCAGAACTGATGCCCACCGAACCCTACCTGTTGGGTTCTCATGCGGGTTGTGCCGGTATCTGGGTATCGGGTCCTGAAGATGTTCCCGGTACACCCGCGCACTACCATTGGGGCTACAACCGGATGACCACCATGAAAGGTCTGTTCACCGCCGGTGACGGCGTGGGCGCATCCGGCCACAAGTTCTCATCCGGTTCTCATGCTGAAGGCCGTATCGCGGCGAAAAGCCTGATTAAGTTCGCACTCGATAACAAAGACTGGAAACCCGAACTGGGACGTACCGTTGCTGAGCTGGTTGAAGAAATCTATCGCCCGGTGCGCAATTACCTTGAATATGGGAATTACACCACCGCGATCGACGTGAATCCGCATTACATCACGCCCAAGATGCTGCAGTTCCGTCTGCAAAAAATCATGGACGAGTACGTTGCGGGTACTTCAACTTTCTATCAAACCAATGCGGCCAGCCTGAAAGTTGCCGAAAGAAAGCTCGGCATGATCAAGGAAGACTCCCTGAAGATGCGCGCAAAAGACCTGCACGAACTGTTACGCGCATGGGAAAACTATCACCGCATCCTGGCAGCCGAAGCTCATATGAAACATATCCAGTTCCGTGAAGAATCCCGCTACCCCGGTTATTACTACCGCGCGGACTTCATGAACATTGATGACAAGAACTGGAAATGCTTCGTCAACAGTACTTACAACCGTGATACTGGTGAATGGAAATTGAAGAAAGTTAAGTACGCACAACTGGTAAAACCGGGGCCAGGCGAACCGGAAGGTATCGCGCGTCCGGGCAGCACTGTCTAAGTTAACTGGCTATAGACGCAATTGGCTATTAACAAAGCCATAATCAGGCCGGGCGTTGTAAAATGCCCGGCCTTTTTCATTTAGTGCTATGAGCAACTGGAGTCAATCACTAATCAACTTGCGAAATCTTGATCAATTCGCGGTAAACTATGTCCTCTTGGTTAACAGCCCCAATTGGCAACTACCCCGTTCTACAGACAATCAGGCAGTGAGGTTAAGTAGATGAGCACTGAAGAAACCGTCGAGTTGAAAGACGAGACCGGTATTAGCGGCCCCACGGCAACCGATCAACAATTCGAGATTCCCTTTAAAACGCCGGTTAAACCCGTCCAATATACTTTGGATGACAAATTTCAATTCAACTGTCATAAAGGCATTGCGTGTTTCAACAAGTGCTGCAAGAGTATTGAAATCCAGTTAACCCCTTATGACATCCTGCGCCTGAAAAAACATTTCGATATGGCATCAAAGGACTTCGTTGCCCGCTATACCTATCCCTTCGAAATGGATGCGCATGGCATGCCTGGCTTACGCTTAACCCACAAATCGGGCAGCACCGAATGTATTTTTCTCGCCGAGGAAGGCTGCAGCGTCTATTCCGATCGCCCCACCGCCTGCCGTTATTATGCGCTCGGTAACATGGGCGTGCGCAAAAAAGACAGCAATGTTGTCGAAAACGTCTATTTCATGGTGAAAGAAGACCACTGCCTTGGCCACTATGAACCAAAAACGCAAACGGTCCGCGAATACCTGCACGAGCAAGGCGCGGATGTATATGACGAGTTTAACAAGGATTGGCGCGACATTATTATTAAAAAACGTTCCAGCGGTCCCACCATCGGCAAGCCCAGCGAACGCAGCATGCAGTTATTCGATATGTGCAGTTACGATATCGACAGCTTTCGTGAATTTATCCGGAATCCCGGCTTTCAGAATATCTTTGCTGTTGACCAGGGCACCATGCAGTCGCTTATTGAAAACAACGAAAAATTATTGAAGTTCGCCATGCGTTTTTTGAAACAGGTGCTATACGGCGAGAAATCCATTCCGGTCAAGGCAGGCGCACGCGAACAACGCCTGGAAGAACGGCGCGATGTACTGCAGGCAAGAAAACAGGCGGAGATCGAAAAGCACAAAACCAGGGCCGCATTCGAAGATTACATTCCGGATTAAATGTCCTGCAATTCAGGGGTCAGCAGGCGCCAATTCATAATTTAACTCGCAGCCGCGGCAACACTTAGGTGCTCTTGAGTTAATAATTATGCTGTATTGGCAAGCCATTTTGCAGCCGGATTTAATCGGCCCGATGGAAGTTGCGTTTTGACCCCCGGATTTAATCGGCCCGATGGAAGTTGCGTTTTGACCCCCGGATAAACTCGGCCAGATGTTTGGCGTGCGCGGATTGCATTTGCTCAAGCTCATCCAGTATCACATCGAGGTCACGGTGTGAACCAAACAAGATGCGGTACGCCCGTTTGAGTTCCCGCATCTCCTGCACCGAAAATCCGGCGCGTTTTAGTCCCACCGAATTCAATCCACGGACCCTGCCGGGCACACCATCGGTAATCATATAGGGCAAGCAATCCTGGGTAATCTTGCTGTTGCCGCCGATCATGGCGTAACTCCCCACCTTCGAAAACTGATGGATTTTCACACCCCCGGAAATAAACGCCCGATCGCCGACATGGACGTGACCGCCCAGCGCCGCATCGGGCGCCAAAACAATATGATTGCCCAACTGGCAATCGTGACCAGCGTGGGTTCCCGCCATAAAGTAGTTATTATTACCAATTCTGGTCCACGAAGTTTCCTTAGTGGTGGCGCGATTTATCGTTACGAACTCACGCAGCACATTGTTATCGCCCAGCTGTACGAAAGTTTCGGCGTCCTTAAAGCCGAGATCCTGGGGATTCCCGCCAAACACCACATGTTCATGGATACTGTTACCGTTCCCGATGCGGGAACCGTTCTTAATGACACTATGCGCACCGATACGGTTGTTGTTTCCCAGCTCGGCGTTGTCCTCGATCACCACATAAGGACCTACCGTGTTGCCCTCTCCCAGTTTTGCATGCGGGGAAACTATTGCGCTTGGATGAATCTGGTTTGTCACTGGTATCGCTCCGACTCTAGAAAACAGTTTGGTGCTGATGAAAACTCTGCCACCAATCAAACCCGGGAATTGGTGGAACGGAAATATATTACTCTTGTTTTTGGGAAATCCAATTAATCTCGAGCGCCGTTTTACGGCCAATTATTGTGTCTTCAAGTTTTTCCGGCATCAGCCATGTATCTTCTGTAACGGGCAATACCCCCGCCATTATTTCCGCATAACTCTGTGGATACAACGGTTGCTTTTCCGGCTCGACAAAGCCATCCGGATAAAGCGGCGCGCCGGTAAGCAAATCATATTTATCGGTTGCGCCCACCGTGTGTAAAAATTCGTGAGTAAGTACAATATTGTTTTTGTGTTCCAGTTTTTTTCCGGCAAAGGCATTGACGACGCCAATCAGCCCCTTTTCCAGTCCCAGCGAATGCTGCAAACGATCATGCGTGTCAGGATCGTGATAGATCACAAACATGCGTATATCGGCCGGGGGACCTTTGTAAGCATCAACACTAAAAACCCAGTAACGCAATTTCAAACTCCACCACATCACTTTTAAAACATTACGATCGGCCGGCGGTATAGGCGGCAGTTCATTAATCACCGGACCCAGAGTTGTGATTGCCGGTTTTTCAACCGGCACATCAT
>JAKEGK010000057.1 GCA_022627515.1 Gammaproteobacteria bacterium | reverse complement strand
GGCTGCATTTTTCGGGGATGAGAGAACGATACATCGCCTTACCATTGCTTTAGCAATGAATAGATAAGTAAAAAGTAGTTTTACGACACCCTCCTCAAGGGGAGAAGGAGATTGTGGAACAGCAGCGAACTGTATTAATAAAGCAGCTCAGTCCAGCGGCCACCGGCAATCAATTCCTTGCGCCGCCGCTGCCATTTTTCCGGTGATCCTGCCATTTTACTGAAGGCTTTGTCCAGCATGACATTAATGGCCGGCAAACCCGCAATATATACATAGGTATTGTGAGCGCATAACATGTCCCACACTTCCTGTTCATGCGCTTCCAGGGTCTGATCCATGGCGATGTAGTCGTCCCAATGGGGGCGGGGATTCAAAGCCTGGAAGGCCTTGAAAGTTTCTTCATCGTAATACAGGTTGAAATCATCGCGTTCCTGGTTCATGTACAACATATCAAGACCGGTGTGCGCGCCGTAAAACAAACGCACCTTGCCGGTCCAGTTACCCACATCATGGTAAATATGTTTGACGAACGCGCGAAACGGCGCAATGCCGGTGCCGAGGCTGATCATTAACAGATTGGCGGAACGGTCATCCGGTATTTCAAAGGGTATACCGTAAGGGCCGCTGATGCGGACGTGATCACCTTCGTGCAAGTCGCAAAGATAATTGGATGCAACACCTTTATATTCTTCCCCGCTGTAATCATCGATATAGTTGCTGCGCCGCACCACAATGGTGATTCTCCGCTTAGGGCCCGTCTGCGGCGCGGGAATGTCAGCCACGCTATAGAGGCGTACATGATAGTCATGGCCGATCTCATGGGGCCCTGGCACGAGTACGCCGATGGATTGCCCGGCTTTGCAATCGCAATGCGCGTTATCCACTTCCAGAATAATTTCCCGCACCTCATCCCGGGCTTTTTCCGGCGTTATGCGCTGCGTTGCGGCGACGACAGCATCGCACTGTGTGCTGAGGTCCAGATCTTCAATATGCATAACTGCGCCTTAATATTGGTTTTATACGGTAACTATAGAATATTGCATTGTGAAATGGCAGATTCAGATACTATCTGAAAAAGTCCTGCATGGTAAGCCAGACTGTCAATGCCATGGCAATGCAAAGTAAGATTACTGCGAATGTTGATAACATCAGTGACTGCCTAATCCTGCAAACCCCATAAAGGTTAACGAAAGAATACCCGCCATCATCAAGGTGATCGCGGTGCCGCGCGCCAGATCCGGCACACTGGCCAGATCCAGTTTTTCCCGCAGTCCCGCCATTAAAATCAGCGCCAGGGTGAAACCCGTGCCGCCGCCCAAAGCATAAACAAGGCATTGCACAAAATCATAACCTTTGTTGGTTTGAAACAACGCCAACGCCAGAATCGCGCAATTGGTGGTGATCAATGGCAGAAAAATCCCCAGCGTACGAAATAATAACGGGCTGAACTTTTTAATCACCATCTCCACGATCTGCACCGTGGACGCGATCACAACTATATAAGATATCAATTGCAGGTAAGGCGCATTGATGGCAATCAATAAAGCATGCAATCCATAAGCGCACATGGAACTGATGACCATAACGACGGTGACGGCGGCGCCCATGCGCGCCGCCGGACCAAGCTTGCCGGATACGCCTAAAAACGGGCAAATACCCAGAAAGTACGCCAGCACGAAATTGTTAATCAGGCTGGCATTGATAAAGATGGACCACAGCGACTCATCAATCATGGCGTTTGGTTTCCTGTTTAGCTGGACGGCGTTGAATCCAGTTGAACACCAGCACCCACAAACCCAACACAAAAAATCCGCCGCCAGGTAAAATCATCACGATCCAGTTTTCATAACTGCTGGCAAACAACCGGACGCCAAACAGCGAACCACTGCCGAGGAGTTCCCGGATCCCGCCGAGGCATAGCAGGGCAAAGGTAAAGCCGATACCCATGCCCGCCGCATCCTGAAAGGATTTGCTCACCGTATTTTTCGACGCGAAGGCTTCGGCGCGGCTCAGGATAATGCAGTTCACTACAATGAGTGACACGAATGCGCCGAGCGCCTTATGCAATTGCAAATCGATCGCCTGGATAATGTAATCCACGGCCGTGACGAAGGTGGCGATAATCAAAATGTAACAGGCGATGCGCACCTGACGCGGAATAAAAGCGCGCAAACTCGAAACCAGCACGTTCGACATGAGCAGCACGAATAACGTGGCGAGTCCCATGGCCAGGGCATTTTGTACCGAGTTGGTCACCGCCAGCGTAGGGCACATACCCAAGGTCTGGGCGAAAACCGGATTTTGCAACCACAAGCCTTTTATAAATTCGTTGGTGTCCTGTGCGTCCGCCGGCGCGGGCGCTGATCCATGACGGGTGATTTCCTTGCTCATTGCTCGAAGTCCTGTAAGCGTTGGTGTATTCGGGGAATCCACTGCGCGGCGCTGGCGGCAACCATCGTGGCAACCGTGCGCGAGGAAATGGTCGCGCCTGTCAGCGTGTCAATTTGCCACGCTTGAGTTTTGGCGCCGGGTTTCACGATTTCAATCGGATTTTGCAACGCATCGCCGCTGGCATTTAAAGTTACATCCAGGGAGTGAAAATTTTTCTGAAATACCGCGTCGGTTTCTATCCTGCTGCCAAGGCCTGGCGTTTCCCGGCTGTCGATAACCTGATAACCGCTGATGATCTGCCGCTGCGGTTGATAGCCATAGAGCATTTCAATCAAGTCCTGATAACCCATCGCCTTGGCGCGCAGCACCAGGCCGGCCAGCTTGTTGTAGCTGTCATACATTGCATAAATCACATCGGCTTTGCCCTCTTCGCTGGCGTGGATGAATTTACCCGCTTCGACATATTCATAACGCACAAACTGCCGGGCGTCCGGAAAAATCCGGTAGAGTGATGATTCCAATAACTCGAGTTTGTTTTGGTTGATTACGGGCAACGTGAGCTGAAACACCGACACAATAATCACCGCGCAAATCAATCCAATTCCCACCATCGCGCGGTACATGTGCCACGCGCGCCCGCCCTGCGGCTCAAGTTGTACGTATTGTGTGTCACTCATGTTTAACTTAAAGTTCTATCTCTAAGAGTTTTCTCATTACCACGCTCTGCGTGGGAATGCCTATATTTCCCTCACACTTGAGAATAAATCCCTTCTCCCTGCGATTTTATTTTCCTCTCCCTTGAGGGAGAGAGTTACCTATATTCCCCTCTCCCTTGAG
>JAKEGK010000056.1 GCA_022627515.1 Gammaproteobacteria bacterium | reverse complement strand
CTACCTGACCAAACCTTTTGAAGCGGAGGTTTTGGTCAACATGGTTGGCCAATATATCAATACCGGAGCGAGTGAAACAAACGAACTCATTGCTGTGGACCCCGTCAGTAAAAAAACCGCGGAAATTGCCCGGCGCGTCGCCGCCAGTGACGCTACCGTATTGATCACCGGAGAAAGCGGCTGTGGAAAGGAAGTAATGGCGCGTTATATCCACCAGCATTCCAGCCGCGCCGACAAGCCTTTCATCGCCATAAATTGCGCCGCGATACCGCATAACATGCTGGAAGCCACGCTATTCGGTTATGAAAAAGGCGCGTTTACCGGCGCCTATAAGGCATGCCCGGGAAAGTTTGAACTGGCCGACGGCGGCACATTGTTGCTGGACGAGATTTCCGAAATGGATCTGGCGTTACAGGCGAAATTGCTGCGCGTGCTGCAGGAGCGCGAGGTTGAGCGTCTGGGTGGCAACAAACTGGTGCAGATGGATGTGCGGGTGCTGGCAACATCGAACCGCAATATGCGCGAACAGGTGCAAGCCGGAAAGTTTCGCGAAGACCTTTTCTACCGCCTCAATGTATTTCCCTTGTATATATCGCCATTGCGTGACCGTCCGCAAGACATAATATGTCTGGCAAAAGGTTTCATGAAAAAACACCTGGTTATCACCAGCTCAATACAGACATCTATGCCGGAACTGCAACAATCCGCGATTGATAAACTGCTCACACACTTATGGCCGGGTAATGTGCGAGAACTTGACAACGTGATACAGCGGGCGTTAATCCTGCGGCAATCCGACAATATTGCGGATACTGACATCCAGTTCGAACAGGAATTAAATGACGTCAGCATCCTGATGCAAACATCTGACAATACGCCGGCAGAGAGTAATAAAACGCTCAGTGACGAAGTCAAGGATCATGAACATCAGAGGATTCTGGACGCTCTAAAATGTGATACCGGGAATCGCCACGCCGTTGCTGAAAAACTCGGTATCAGCGAACGGACTTTGCGTTACAAGATAGCAAAGATGCGGGAGCAGGGTGTGCATATCCCCGGGCGGGGCAACGCCGAACTAACCTGATCGCCTGAAGAAAGCAGGACGGCATCCCATGAGTGAACAACTGCAGCAAAATACCACCGGCGGTAACCACCGGTATTTTGCCGTGGCCGGCTACAAGCCGGGATTGGTTATCGTATTGCTGGCCGGTCTTTACATCCTGGGCTTTGTCATTCTGTTGTGGTCGGCAATGCCTGACTACAGTGAGCTGCAAACCGGTATAACCGCCAATGATGCCGCTATGGTTACCGCCGAATTGCAAAACGCAAATATTTCCTATCATTATGAATCTTCCTCCGGCACCGTAATGGTTCGATCAGAACAATTAAACCTTGCGCGGAGCATCCTGGTTGAAAAAGGTTTGCTGGACGCGTACAGCCAGCCTGTGCAGCGGAGTTATTCAGATCCGCTTCGTGACTCCGTAAAACCAGGCGTCAGTCATGGATTGCCGCATCAGATATTGGAAGCCGAGCTGGCGAAATCCATCGCGAGCATTGATAACGTGCAGTCCGCCAGGGTGCACCTGGCGGTCGATAATATTGAAGGCAACAATTCTAATCATGCGCCACGGGCTTCCGTTGTGGTGCGCTTGTATCATGGCCGGTGGCTCAACGAAGCACAAATCTCGTCAATATCGCATTTGGTGGCGTCCAGCACCGCCAATTTATCGCTGGATAACATTACGATCATTGATCAAACCGGCAACTTGCTGAAGTCATCGGGCGCCTCATCAAAAATCGCTTCACTATCATCCGCGCAATTCGGTTATTTGCGCCGCCTTGAACAATCCTATATCAATAGAATCATGGATATTCTGACGCCGGTATTGGGACTAAATACTCTGCGCGCCCAGGTTGTTGCCGACATTGATTTCAAAACACTGACGCCGGAGGCTATGGAAAATCCGCCACCGGATAATGATGCCGCCGAAAACGGCCATGTGCGCCGGTTGGCGGTGACTGTGCTTGTAGATAACCGTTTAGTTGATGACGGCGGAACTGTGCTTCGCATCGCCCGAAGCGCGGAAGAGATGCAGCGCATAACGGAACTGGTTAAAGATGCGATCGGATTTAACAGTCAGCGCGGCGATACAGTTACTGTTGTCAATGAACCATTTAACGTGTTTTCAAGCCGTGATGTATCAGCGGGGATATCCCTCTGGCAGGGACTGTGGCGCCGGAGTTCCTTGTGGTACCTGGTGATTGGATTAGGCACGTTAATCACCGCCGGCTTAATCGTCAGTTCGATGCGCAAGGGCATAAATGCGTCCAGTACACTGCTGGCGTCTTCCGCAGCGTTTAGTGCGGCTGCTCAGCCTGTCCGGCCTGGACAAGAGCTCCAACCGGAAAGCGGTAAACCGGAAACTGATAAAGGCGACCGGAAAACGTCTTTCGAGCAGCGATTACTGAACATCCGTCAAGCGGTCAGGGACGATCCCAAAATCGCCGCGCAGATAGTCCGGTCATGGGTAAAAGAAAATGACTAGCGAAGCAGAAGCAACCAGCGGCATCAAACGCGCTGCGATTCTGCTGATGGCGCTGGGAGAGGAGTGCGCGTCCGCGGTATTGAAGCACATGAGGCCACGGGAGGTTCAGGCGTTGGGTTATGAAATGACGCAATTGAAAAGCATCAACAAAGAGGTGGTGGATAAAGTGCTTGCGGATTTTTCCCAGTGCATGGAGCAGCAATCCGGTGTGGTGGTTGGCGCGGACGAATTTGTGCGAAACGTTTTGATGCAGGCATTGGGAAAGGATAAGGCCAATAACCTTATGAACAGGATTGTCGAGGATAACAGGAACAAGGGCCTGGAAACCTTTAAATGGCTGGATGCTAAATCAGTGGCTGAAATTCTCCGTTATGAACATCCGCAAATTATCGCCATTGTATTGGCTCACCTCGAGCCTGATCAGGCGGCGTACGTTGTGAGCAATTTTCCTGAACATCTGCGTTCTGTTGTTTTGCTGCGAGTCGCCAATATTGACAGAATTCAGCCCGAAGCGCTGCAGGAGTTGAATAAAATTATGGAAGACCACTTTACTGGAAATGCCAATATTAAAATGTCATCAATTGGCGGGGTTAAAGTGGCGGCGCAAATTCTCAACCATATTGACGCGGCTCTGGAAAATGAAATTCTGGATAACATCCGGGAAATAGAGCCCGAGATCGGCCAGTCTATCCAGGATGTCATGTTTGTGTTTGATAACCTGATTGATCTGGTGGATCGTGATATCCAATCAATGTTGCGGGAAATATCATCTGATTCATTGATATTGGCGTTAAAGGGAACCAACAATGCTGTGCGGGAAAAAATTTACAAAAATATGTCGAAACGCGCCGCTGAAATGTTAAAGGACGATCTGGAAGTCAAAGGGCCTGTAAAAATCAAGGATGTGGAAAAAGCGCAGAAAGAAATTCTTTCGACGGTAAGGCGGCTGGCGGACGCTGGTGAAATTTCCTTGCGGGCAAAAGGTGTCGACGAATATATTTGACGCATAGAATCAGGAGCGTTTTGAATAGTTATCATTGCCGCTGGCGCCGGCGCCGACGTCTGGCTTGTCATGTGGATTTCTAGCGGATTTCGGGATGCAGATGGTAAATACTGATCCTTCTCCCGGTTTGCTGGTGAAAGTGATATGTCCACCCATCAATTCGCAATATCGCTGACTCAATGCCAGGCCAAGGCCGGTTCCCTGATAGGATTTTGTTGCCGAAGAGTCCGCCTGAGTGAATTCAGAAAACAAGTGACGTGATTGTTGATCACTGATACCGATGCCGGTATCGGATACTGATATGCGAACCCAGTTGGTATTGTTCAGGATTTCAGTGACGACACTAAGTGATATCTCGCCTTCTTTGGTGAACTTGCAGGCGTTATCAAGTAAATTTAACACGCTTTGGCGAAGCTTGACGGCGTCAGTATACATGATTCCGCTGTCGGCCGCGCAATGAACCGTCAGTTTGTTGGAATTTTTCAAGACTAAAGGTTGTATGGCGGCGGAAACATCATCAAGAAATGATGCGATGTCGAATTGTTCCGGGTTTAATTCCATTTTTCCCGCTTCAATTTGTGAAAAATCCAGTATGTTATTGATGATCGCCAGCAAGTGATTGCCGGAGGCTTTGATTGTGGCAAGGTCTTTGAGAAGCTGTTCATCAGCCTTGTCCCTTGCATCCTCAAATAACATGTCACTATAACCTATGATCGCGTTCAGGGGCGTGCGCAATTCGTGACTCATATTGGCCAGAAATGCGCTTTTCGCACGGGATGCGGCAAACGCCTGATCGCGCGCCAGACTGAGATCATGCTGATGTTTCTTGAGGCTATCTTCCGTTTTTTTACGTTCAAAGATTTCACTTTGAAGTTTTTTTATGAGACTTGTGATTTCTTCGGCCATGGCATTGAAAGATTGTATTACAACGTCTATTTCCGGCACGCTGGTTCGCGTGACTTTTACATATTCGCCTTTGCTTAATTTATCCGCCGCAATCTGCAATTCATCAAGTGGCCGCAGGCTTGCTTTTAAGGTGTAGACAACAACTATTATTACTATGCCGAAAATGATGACGCTAACAACAATAACCAAAACCGCATGATTGAATAACTGCTGTCTGTACGGCACAATGTCACGGACCGCAAATGTTTTCAGTATAGTGGATCCGTTTGGATCGCGTAACGTATGGCTGGCAACCAGATAATCATCCATTTGACTCTCGTGAGGCCATACAGGCGACTGGTATACCACCTCGCCGGTATAGCGTGTGATTTTGATTGGATCGCCAATGGTTTGTTCGAGCTGGATAATGCTGAATGCCGGATCCGATACCATCAGCATGTAGGCAAAAGGATTTAAGCTGCCGACAGGAACAATGACGCCAAACAAGGCTTCGTGTTCCTTGGCGCACAGATGTGACATGGGTTTCAGACGTTCAGCACCGACGCGTTTTTTCGCAATCGCGATCATATTATTGCAATGCAGGTTCGATAAGGATGAAACAGGTTGAGCAATGGAAGAATTAATGATGAATTCGAAGTTGCCATCAAAGATGTATATATCCTTGAGCTTTAACATTCCCGATGTGACGAAGTAACGGTTGAACTGGTTATCCAGAATTTTCTGAATGGTTGCCAGGTCATGATTGCGGATTGCAGCGCGCAATTTCCTGCCTGTTTGCAGATTGAGTCCCAGATTTTTTGAAATTTCGGATAATTCTTCCAGAATATTGGTGACCTTTAGACCGATTAGTTCTGTGATAGCATTACGCTGGTTCTGATAGGCAAGATTCAGGTAAACCGACGCCGACAGAATCAATATGACGAATCCGATCATAGCCAT
>JAKEGK010000055.1 GCA_022627515.1 Gammaproteobacteria bacterium | reverse complement strand
TTATCCTTATCATTATCCTTATCATTATCCTTATCATTGTCCTTATCTTTATCCTTATCTTTGGCATCTTTAACAGTTTCCGGTTTTGTTCCATCACTCTTTGACGAATCACCAGCAACCGAACCGGTGGAAGCTGAAGCATTTGCTGGCGTTTCCGTTTCGTCAGCAACTGCGTTGCCCGCAAGAGCTCCTGTCACCAGCAGGCAAAACAAAACACAACCGTTCAGGAGCCTGACCCAATGACGCTTCACTGCGCTTTTCCTCTTTCAATTAATGCCGCTTTTGTTTGCTGCAAATGCTCGATAACTTCGTCGTAATAAGGTTTCTCTTTCAGGCTGGCGCGGGAGCCGGGAAAGTACACCAAAGCCAGCTCCGCGCCGTAATCCGTCCAGCGGGTCAGTGCAATGCCGACACGTTGCGAGTGAGAAAGCCGGGTATTGTCTATCATCGGGAAATCAAAAAAACCCACCTTGAATATGATATCGATTTCGGGGCTGAAACGGTCTTGGGGATCACCGCTTTCCAGCCGGAGTTTGATTTCCCGCGTCTCGGGATAGATATGCAGCGCCTCGACAAAAATATAACGCTGTACCGGCAGCCCGGATACATCAGCCCTGACCGGATAGAGTTTTTCGTCAAACGATTGCCCTCCCTTGCCGACCTGTTCAAAGACAACACTCAGCGTAGTCAGTGCTCCGGCTTCCGCTAAAGCGGCGAGCTGTTTGTCAATAACTTCCCGGGCAACCCGTTCAAGCTGTGCGTTCAAAGCCGCCTTGTTGGCGATGGCAGATTCCTCGATTGCTTTCGCCACATATTTGAAAAGCGGAGTGAGATCGATGACATCGTGAAAATTGTAAGCAAGCAATTCCAACGCAAGCACCTTTTCGTCCAGTGACGCCTTTTGCGGATCGAGAAACGCCTTGATAATGGAATTGAACATTTCCTTGCGTAAATCACTGTCGGCCCTTTCGCGGCTGCTCATGATTTCCGTATAAAGGCGGCGATTGGTTTCGTCCGTCTGCTGCTGCGCCATGCGGCTGGTCTGTTCCGCTTGCTGCTGTTCGAGGAGATTCGTGGTGAAATAGCCAACTATCGCCAGGGCGATGCCGGTAAACAATCCGCCCACCGGTTTCAACAGGATATCAATCTTGTCCCAGCGGTCTTTTTTCGTAGCACTCACTTCTTCCCTGGCGCCCGTTTCCACCTTCGTGCTTTCTTCGTTAGCGGCCATACCTACTTCCTTTCCATGCTATAGCCGTTGCCGCTTGGGGAAAGGAGAAAATTGTAACGGGTCGCTTCGTTATAGGATACAACTTCGGCTGATGCACCGGCATAACCATCCACCGAAATGGAACAAGGACCTTCCTGGCTGACATTCACGCTATATCCTCCATGCTTTTCCACTTCCGTGGTGTAAGTTGTGCCTGAGCAATTGAGAACTATCCGGGTGCCAGGGGCAATCGCCTGGCCATCCACCCGCAGGCTGCCGTAAATCTTGCCTGCTTCCGCGGCTGCCGTTGTCATCAGCAGCGCAACGAATACAACCAACTTTTGCCGATTCATATCGCTTCTCCCAAACAGATTCTTATATGTTTCACAAAATATTAAATGAATACCGTTAAAATTGGAAAAGAAGTCCATTCTCAACGCCGGTTCTCAACCCGTACTTGTACTCTCAACTTCAACGATCAACCATCACTCTCAGCCGGGACCGTACGGCATCGGCGCATGAATATAATAGTGACTCGTGATTATTCATATAACGCCACAGCCGCCCGGTAATGTAAATTTGGAAGCTAGCCGTTTATAAAGAATGACAGTTCACGCCTGAAACTGGTTAGTTTTTAATATGGCAACGCGGCTTCTTATTTACTGACCTGCGCGAGAGTCGATACTGTTGCTGTTCAACAATCCATGACGCACAGTGTCTCCAATATTAATATTCAACCGTTGCGCCGTGCCGGCGTTAAGTTCAAGAACCGCGTAAGCATCGCCATCCGACGCAATCTGCTCCGTTGAATGGGGGACTACATCTTTCACGATGCGCGTTATTGCGCCTTGCGCGTCGGTAAAGAACAGATCAAGCGAAATGAATGTGTTTTTCATCCACATCGTAATACGCTGAGAGCCGGGAAATACAAACAACATGCCGTGATCCGACGGCAGGTTCATCACGAAACTCAGCCCTTGCGCCCGTTGCGCCCTGGTTGCCGCCAGGTAGACAAAAAAATGCAGATGTCGGCCATCGCGGGTTTGTATTTCGAGATCGGACAGTTCTTGATCAATAAAGCTGCCGGCTTGCGCCGGCTTGCCGATATTGGCGCACGACGCATTGCCCAGCGCCATCATCGTGGTAAAAATAATGATCAATTGCCTGGCCCACAGTGCTTGCCGTTCATTCGCCTTCACTTAAAATGCGCCAGTAATCCAAAAAGATAAAGGCTGCTATTTTATGTCAGTTTGGTAAGTCATTGCGAAATATTTCTAACTTCCAATAAGTCCTGACAACGCCGGAGGTTGCGACCCAGAGAACCTTACAAAAAAGATTAATAGCACATTAATTCCATTTTCATTACATAAAAAAATGTAAAATTACCCTGCTGCCGGCCGGCAAACAATGTTACATTTGACAGTGACAGGATGTGACAGTGACAGGATGTATAAAAACTCATAGACGTTTAGAAAACATGGTCAGTTTTAAAAACTGACATTCAAGGGGGCCAACAAAATGGATTTTCGCGCACTGATTTTTGCCTGCCTGGCATTGTTTGTCTCAACATCTTCCCATGCTGTATTTATCGATGGCGAATTAACGTCATCCGATGCGCTGGGCGTTGACGCCCAGCTTGGCGACTTTTATTACGATTTGTATTATGTCGCGGTCGACGCGCCAATGACGATCGAGGTTTTTATGGAACCCATCGATCCCTTCGCGGGCTACATTGCCTATTGGGATGGAAATTTTTCACCTGCGCCGGATTGGGATGCAATACCACCGCTCGGCTCTGCCGGGACCGGCGCCAGTGAACTGCTTTACATGGCGTTTGATGCAATGCCCGGCATCAACTACCAGATCATGGCTACCACTTATTTTTACAATCCCACTGACCTGGGCGTCTATTTTATGCATATTGTCGATCCGGGCCGCACGGATATGGGATTTACCGTGTCCACTTCGCCGATTTTAAATGTTCCGGAACCGTCAAGCATGCTGCTGTTGGGCTTCGGCTTGCTTGGTCTGGGCTTGGTGAAGAGGCGGCAGCCATTATTTACGGCATAATAGCAAACGGCGTAATTGCTAACGGCATAACTGCCCCGGAATATTTGCATAACAGTTGCATCGCATAACCGATGCTTTTTATCATTATCACCTGTCGTGAAACCGTACTCCGGTGTGTAACATGCGCCACCGCATGTGACAAAGTTGATTAACTTTGTATGATTTAGACATTTACTGGACTCCGGATTACGGTTTCGCTGATTCCGCCACGGCTGTTCCCACCGCGCAGCGCAGTAATGACCTATAATATTTACAAGCAGTAAAACTAAAATACCAATGATGAGTGGTTACCTAACGCCCTGGTCTGAATTATGTATGGTAACCAACATTTCCCTGGTTTAATAATTTCTTAATGACGGAAACCGCCATGTTTCAAAATTCTTATATAGTGGTAATTGTATTCACCTGCCTGTTCGCACTCGCTGCAACGGCGGCAACCGGCGATGTAAAACCTTCCATAGAACCGGAGTCCGCCAGCCAGGCGGAATCCGCGCAGCAAAAACTTCCCGAAGCACAGAAAGACCGGCCGCGCGGGCAAATGCTTTATGAAAATCATTGCGGCGGATGCCACGAAACCAGCGTCCATGGCAGAAGTCCACGCGTGGCGGGGTCGATCAGTGAAATAAGGCGCTGGATAAATTTATGGCAAAAAGAATTGAAACTTAACTGGTCACGGGCAGACATTGATGAAGTGACCAGCTACATCAATGACAAGTACTACCAGTTTGCCGAATGAGTGGTTTAGCGCAAGCGGATTGTTTAGATTTTCATGAACTCTCTATGACAGCCTGAGCAGTTCTTTCATCACATCCCAATCCGTATAATACAATAAATGACTGGCTCCGCTCGCCCGTTGATCCCATGGCACCGTGGTGGTTATTTTGCGATGCTCAAATCCTTTTACTCCTTCCGGCATGGGTGTCTTTGAGCATAACCAGTCGTAATCCGAATAAAAATCTATCCAGCCGGTGAAAGAATCCGTATTCAGGCGTTTTTCCAGACGCTCAAGCGCATCCCTCACCCGGTCCGAACGTCCCTGCATAAGCTCCAAAGGCCCGCCCAGGGTAATGAAACGCTGCACGGGAAGTGTTAGCTTATCAAAATCAGCCAGCGTTTCCGCCGCAACCACCACGCCAAAACTATGCGCCATCACGGTCACACTCGAATAATCCCCGGCGTTGCGGCTGACACTGCCCAATGCGCGCGATAAACGGCCATTAATTTTATGTTGCAGGCCAAGCCGGTTTTGCAGAAAACATTTTGTGCCATAGGAAATATCAATGACTTCGGCCACCGGAAATATGGTCATCAATGCCGCCGCCGAAATCCAGACATTCCAACTGCCCATGCTGTCACCCATGGATTGAAACCATTGCTTCAATCCGTCCGGCAGAGTAAACCCCAGCATGTCCGGGCTGGCGCTAATCGCGGTGAAAGCAGCGGCGACGGCGCCATAGTACCAGATTAAAAACAATAACAAGGTAAAGACGGTGTTAAACAACATGTACTTTGAGCGGCTGGCGGATATCCAGGTTCGAAACGAACCCGCCCAGTAAAACAGCAAATCAAAACCGTGCAAAAACTTCTTCAGCGCACCCTCATTACTCAGGCGGGGCCGCAGGTCAGACCAGTAGATTTCCCGGATTTCAATGGTTTTGGTTTTATTCTCCAGTTCCACCTGAATAGTACGGATGCCATCGTTTCCGGTTTCGTTATTATCAAGACTGTTAAATGAAATGCCCTTGCCATCACAATAATCACGCACGCCATCCACCAGTTTTTTCAAGTAATGCTCCGGTTCGTACGCACTCATGCCGGGCACCAGAAGTATCAATTCCTTTTTATCTTCCATCGTTATGTCTCTTGTTTAAATTGTTACGGCAAATGTAGCCTGCATGTTATTTTAAACGCTTGCGTTATTATGCCAACCTATTTCCTGACAGTTACGATCTGTAGATAGTGTATGTGGCCGAAATAAACCGCATAGTGTTGCATCACAAACCACTGAATTCCGTTAATGGATGTGTAAATCCATTAATGTCCGGCGCAACCGCATGCAGTAGAAACGTCATATTTTGATATCCCTGACATAGCTATCGATATCTTGACTGCGGATTTAAGCCCTGCGCGACGTTCTCTCTTGACTTATTTACCTGCCAGAATCTACCCATTTCACCCGTCGCAGTGTATCTTACGCGTTGTAAGTAAATCGGCATTTATTGGTCAAATAGCAAACAATTAAAAAGAATATCCCGCCACGCAGGAACCTGGTCCACACGTTCCATAGAATTCCGGCGCCTGCGCAGGGTGTGCTTAATTTTTTATACAAACAAGGAGGAAGTGCAGTGAATTCCTATAAAAAGAGCAAGCTGTATCCAGAGATCTTATTGTCCTTGGCCATCGGATTCGGGGGATCCAATTTAACTTTTGCTGATGATCATCAGCACCACAAACACAAACCGAAAAATGAAAAACAATATGTCACGCTCATCGAGATGGGCGACCTGCATGGCGCGCTGGTTCCCCATGCGGCGGTATTAAAAAATCCCGACGGCACAGAGCGGCAAGTGGCAAGCGCCGGCGGACTGGCAAGATTAAAAACCGTGGTCGATAGTATCCGCTCCGATAATCCCGACGCCGTGCTGTTATCCTGCGGTGATTTAACGCATGGCAGCGCTGAAGCGCTCTTTACCGTGGGCGACGCCGTGATGAAAGCAATAAACCAATTTGATATCGACGTATTCACGCCCGGCAACTGGGACTATGGTTACGGTCCCGCTGTATTCCGGCACCGCTACGCCACATTCGGACCCAAGCCGGCTATCCCCGCGAACATTGCGGTGATGGCGGCTAACGTGGATTGTTCGGATGGCGCTTGTGAAGAGAGCGCGGGCATTGTCAAAGCGAACTTTCCAGTTGTTGCCATCAATCTTTATAACGATACACCGATCTCGCCGGCACAGCAGGGACAACGGGTATTGGACCCTTATGTCATTATCGAACGCAATGGAGTCAGGATTGCCGTCATTGGAATAACGGCATCCATTGTGCCGCAACAGGCGTTTGTATTTAACACCGGCTTGCGCTTTACCCACGGCGTGGAAGAGTTGCCGGGAATTCTTGAAATGGTAAAGGCTGACGGCGCGGACCTGATTGTGGTGCAATCGGAACTGGGCATGTCACAAAACCTCAAGATCGCCCAAAGCTTCAAGGATATAGATGTCATGTATTCCGCGCATACCCATGAAATCACCCTCGGCGCGTTATTGGCCGACAAAGACGGTGTGACCAGAACAACCCCGGGCGTCGCTTTGAGTGGTGAGGAAAAACGCCGCCTCGCCAAAGGCGCCGCAATTGTGGTTGAAACCAACCGTGACATGTATGTCGGCCGTCTGGACCTGAAAATCGCGGATGGAAAGGTTGTTAATTTTGAGTGGGACGCCATTCCGGTTGATAACACTGTCGCTGAAAACCCTGACATGGCCGCAATCGTCGCCGAACTGGAAGAACCTTTTATCGCGGGTGAAGACGGTATCGTCGCACGTCATTCCTATCTGCCGGCGGCATTCTGTGATCCCGGTTGTGGCGCGCCCGGTGAACGCGGACTGCAATTGATTGACGACCTGGACACCGTGGTAGGCTCAACCGATACCCTGTTGCTTCGTCATCACGCACTGGAAGACACGCTCAATAATTTCCTTGCCGATTCAATTCGCGCGGTGACCAACGAAGTGGTGGCCAATGAAGGTGTTAATGGCTGGACCGGCGTGGATATTTCCATGGC
The DNA here is from genome assembly GCA_022627515.1 of Gammaproteobacteria bacterium. Classification (GTDB taxonomy): domain Bacteria; phylum Pseudomonadota; class Gammaproteobacteria; order SZUA-152; family SZUA-152; genus JAKEGK01. The sequence goes on along the minus strand of JAKEGK010000055.1, from coordinate 894 downwards.
CAACGGTTTCCGGTTTGGCAATGCCGTGCTGCCGGGTTCCGGCATAACGTTGCGCGATCTCTATACCTGGTTCCCCATTTCCGCGGCTGTTAACGTCGGAGATTTCTCGGGACAGGCGCTGCAAAACAGCATGAACGAGACCCTGGCGACGGTATTCGACCGTAATCCTTTCCATCAGCGCGGTGGCTGGTACTTGGGATTGTCAAATATGACACAGAACATCGATCTTGATAACCGGCCATTCAATAGTTCCAGCGGCCGGATTGTGTCGACAAAGATTGGCGGCGAGCCCTTGAATACCAGCATGCGATATGTGTTTGCCTCATGTTACGCGCATGGTGATTCTGTCGACCTGGTTTGCCGCACCTCCGGCGGCGCCAATCATAAATTCTTTGAATTGGCCGACGCCGACGACTATAACAGTGCAATTTCGCTGGTTGATCCCATCGTGCCAACCGTCCCCGGATCAATCAGCCGGGTTGCTCCGTATCGCTTCCTGCACCCGGTGCATATTGTGCGCCGTCATCTGCAACAAATCGGTACTGTCACCGAGGCTGATTATGGTGTCGGCCGTATACAGACTGTGGATTCAAGGGTGGAAATTGCACCAGGTGTGTATCCGTCAGTACCCCCGCCAGTTTCCGAACCGGACGCCACGTTTGTGCAACCACCGCAGGGCGCCGGTCCGAAATTCTTATCCGGAACCGTAGGCGACTAAGTTTAAGTTTTAGCGATAAGGAAGCAAGGCACAAGGGCCGGCGTTTGCCGGCCCTTGTCTCATGCCCACACTCTGAGACTGTGAAAGTATTCATTGTAGGGTGCCGCTGAGGCGCGAAGCGCACCATAGTGAGCATCGTAACCGCTTGATTGTTGCGGTTCGCGGAGCTCACCGCA
>JAKEGK010000054.1 GCA_022627515.1 Gammaproteobacteria bacterium | reverse complement strand
CTTGTAAAAAATCTGTTGACCGGGTAAGTCAAGCAGCTCGCCGAGCGTGCTTAGTATGATGTTTTTGCGCGCGTTGACCTTGCTGGCATCGATATATTTCGGCGCGGCATATTCCTGCAGCACCACAAAAAGCTTGTCACTCCGGTAACAATCAACCGCAAAATTAAATTCGGGCAGATCGGCGTCATAAATGCGATAGCACGCGACGCCCCGTTTGCCGGCCCACTTTTGCAGATGCGCGAGATTCTTTTTAAGCCGGTTTTCGAGCGCGGTGTCTTTTGGCGTTTGCCGGATTATTGATTCCCGGGAATGCGATTCCGGTTTTAGCGCGCCCAAATGGGCGGCTTCACCGGCGGCAGCGGGTTTATCAACTGGTTTGGCGCCTTCGGGATCGAAGTGATAAATGTGACACAACAGTTTGCCATTGTAGAGCTTGTTGATGCGCCTTGCATGCAAGCCGGTTGCTTTTGCCAACGCCGCATCGCTGGTGACGACCGATGCGTTCCAGCCGCGAAATTCTGATTTGAGTTGTTTGCCAAGCTGTTCATACACAGGTAACAAAGACTGGTTGTCGCCAAGCCGCTGACCGTAAGGCGCATTAGTGACAATAAGTCCGCTGGCGCCGTAACCTTCATTACGCAACACGCTGATATTTTGTTGCCGGACTTTGATGAGTTGCTCCAGGCCGGCGGCTTTAAGATTATGTTGCGTGGCCGAAATCGCGTCCGGATCGTTGTCGAATCCGATGATGTTTGGCAATAACGCCGGATTTTGCTGGCGTGCGCTTTCCGCTTCCCGTCGCAGCGTTTGCCACAAATTTTCCTCGTGGCGTTTCCAGACGTTAAAACCGAAATCGCGGCGGAACAGGCCGGGCGCGATATTGGCGGCCATGCAGGACGCTTCGATAAGAAGCGTGCCGGAACCGCACATGGGGTCAATCAGGGTGAGACCGGCTTGAGCCAGCGCAGGCCAGTTGGCGCGCATCAAAACCGCGGCGGCCAGGTTTTCCTTTAATGGCGCCTCGACATTGTGTGTGCGATAACCGCGTTGATGCAGGCTATGTCCCGAAAGATCCAGGCTGATGACCGCCATGCTTTTCTTTACGTGAACGTTAATACGTATCGCGGGATTTTTTTTGTCGACACTGGGACGTTCACCGGATTGCCGCCGGAATTGATCAACAATGGCGTCTTTACACTTTTGCGCGCCGAATTGGCTATGCGCAATCGCTGACTGTGTTGAGAAAAAGTCGATAGCGAATGTGTCATCAATTGTGAAGTGCTCCTGCCAGTTGATACTGTATATGGCGTCATACAAATCTTCCGGTGAATCAACCCGCGTTTTCTTTAACTCGAGCAAGACACGATTGGCGATGCGCGACCACAGGCAGGCCTGATATGCCATAACCAGGTCACCCGTGAAACTGACACCGCCAACGGTCTCGGCAGCTTCCAGTACATTGAGTGGGCGCAGCTCCTGAAGCAGCAGGGTTTCGGTATATTTGGGCGCCGTGGCAAAAAAACGGTAATGTGATGTTATTGGCATAATTGGTTGCCTGAAAATAAGCGCATGATTCTATACTAGAATGCGTGACTTTCAGTAAATAACTTAACTCTATTGCATATATTGTTATTGTATTTTGAAATTGCGATAATATAAACCGTGTTTATAAGAGCCAATTTTTTTCCCGGTGGAGAGTTGCGTGATTGTAATGATTGGGCCATTATGATCTGTAGCTGTTATCAATAGCCGTTAATGAGTTGCAAAGTGATTAGCCTGGGTTCGATAAGCTTCGAATTACGTGTGGCACAGCCAATGACGCGCTTTTCATCGATCGAGGCCTTGCAGCACTAGCGCGTGAAAACGTCCTAGATAGTCATGCAATTGCGCCCATATCCCATATTTGACCATAAATATTTGAACTACGAATAAGCAGACACGTCTAAAAACGGACGCAAATTTATGGTACTTCATTTGCTTAACAGCAAGTACCAAAGGATTGGTGAGTCTTGAACGAAAATTGGATTGCCACAGGAAGAAATCAAGTTCCACATCAATATTGTCGCTAGTAACTGAATTCTGATGCGCGAATTACCGCGTTGTCAGGTGTTAAAGAATAAATTAATCCGGCTGGAACAGCTCCCTGCTGATTATTGGGCGGGTCCTGATTCCGGTAAATTGAACTTCATCAGTATGAATGGAGGCTGTTATGTCTTTCTCTGAAGTATATATGATCGTTGATAGCCCCTTTATGTCGGGTGTCATCTGGTTTGTCATCCTGGCCTCCTTCCTCTACATGGGGAGAAATTCCGCGCACGGCGCCATCAAGTCGTTTACGCGCATGCTGCATAACGGCATGCGTTTGTTGTCTTATTCACTGGAGAAAGTGGCGCAACGGCTGGCCCTGCGCAACAAAGAGGTGTTGCTGGCCGCGGGCCGCGAAGAATATGAGCGCAAAATTGAACGGCAGTTCGAACGCATCAGCGCGACGGTCAACAAAGAACTGGCGGAAACACCCTCGCTGCACCGCAGGCTGCTGGAAGAAATAACCAAGATAGAAGAGGCTTATAAGGATAGCACGGACGTGCCTCCCTCGCCGCCGGGTTGGGTGGATGCGGTGGATGCTGTCGCCAAGATTCCCGCCAAAGGTGATCCGGTGGTCGTGGATATTCTGGAAGATATTCATGAATCACTGGTTAATGCGCATAAAACCGCCATTGAGGAATACCGTGAATCACGGAAAGAAAAACATGGCATTCTGAAGGAAATGATGCCCAGCTGGCGTAAATTGCGGCAGGTGGTTGAAGACGCCAACGTCAATGTCACGAGTCTTATGGAGCGCGCCAAGGTGGTTGACCGTTATATGGAAGATTATAACGAAGTGCTGAACGGCACAGAGCGCGCTGCCCGGATGTTATCGTCATCTTCGCTGGTCCAGTTTTTTGTTGCCGGTCTGGTCCTGGTCATTGCGGTTGGAGTGGGCGCCGTCAACTTCCAGCTGATTGAACGTCCCATGTCGGAAATGGTGGGTGGCGGCAGGGCGCTCTTGTTGGGATACCAAACTTCGGAAATAGCCGCCATGGTGATTATTCTGGCGGAGATAACCATGGGATTGTTTCTTATGGAATCACTGCGCGTAACGCGCCTCTTTCCAGTTATTGGCGCCATGAAAGACAACATGCGTATCAGGATGATATGGGTGACCTTTCTGTTCCTGTTATCGCTGGCCACGATTGAAGCCGGTCTGGCGTACATGCGTGAATTATTGATGGCTGATGAACTGGCTACTAATGCGCAACTCAGGGGCGAGAGCGGCGCGGGCATGATGCAAAATGATTTCGCATGGATGACCATGGTGGCTCAAATGGGTATGGGGTTCATATTGCCGTTTGTGTTAACTTTCGTGGCCATACCACTGGAAAACTTTGTGGCCTCTGCCCGCACCGTTATCGGCGTTGCCGCTATAAATATAATTCGTGGTTTGGCTTTTGTTACCCGGATGCTGGGCAACGCATTCCACTATGTGGGCATGATGATGCTGTACTTGTACGATCTGCTGGTGTTCCTGCCATTGTGGGTCGAATACAAAATCAAGAACAAAAAAGGCGAGGAACTTCCCACTCTGATTACGGGCAGCGGCCGTAAAGCGGATCCGCGGAAGCTGAAGGAGGCATCATGATGCATCGGTTCGGCTTGCTACTGATTGCCGGCGCCTGTTTGGCGCTGGCGGGCTGTGGCGGCAGCGGCAGTGGTGAAAAAACTGCCCCCGGCCATGGCGTCTATATGCTGATTGATACCTCCGGCACGTATACCGAGGAACTGGAAAAAGCTCAGCAGATTATTAATGTCACGCTGGCGAAACTCTATCCGGGTGACTCGTTTGCCGTGGCCCGTATCGATACCGGCAGCTTTAGCGAAAAGGATATTGTCGCCAAAGTCACGTTCGATGAGCGCCCCAGCATGGCTAACCATCAGAAACGTTTGTTTAAGGAAGAAATCGACAAGTTTGTGAAAACCGTCAAACCCGCTAAATATACCGATATCACTGGCGGTATTTTACAGGCGACGGAATTTCTGAATGAGAAAGGTACGGGCAGAAAAACCATTCTGATATTCTCTGACATGAAAGAGGAACTGGAAGAAGGTTACAACCGCAAAATCGCCTTCGAGTTGAAAAATTTCGATGTTGTGGCGATCAATGTCACGAAATTGCGCACTGATAATTATGATCCGCATGAGTATATGTCCAGGATAGAAACCTGGCAGTCTCGCGTCGTGGCCGGCGGCGGCAGCTGGCGCGTAACCAACGACATGGATCAGCTGGAAAAAATCTTCTTCTAACCGTTTTAACCTGTTTTTAAATACGGCTATTTTCCTGCATTGCAACAGGAAATGGCCGTTTTTTTTGCCCTTGACGCCTGGTGGTTCCGTGCCCGTGAAAATCCGATTGCCACTCAACCTGTCATGGATTTAACCGCTATCGTGGTAATATAACCGCTCTTGCGGAAAAAATTCGGGTCCGGTGCATGGCGAGCAATGTTCGCAAGCACAGCAAACGAATACAAAAACAAGTTAACCAGGTTAGAACTGCAGCAAGCCATGTGACTGCAATACCATAGAATTGCGTTACTCAAGCAGAGTCTGAGTCTAATGGCACTTAGTTAAATCAAAAACAGGATAAATTCTGGTCACTAGCAGCAGATGCAAGATGCAAAGAAAAATACGCGGTGAATACATCCTTGTACGCTCGATGGCGGCATCCCTGCCGCCAACGATTTTTCCTTGCATCTTGCATCTGCTGCTTGATGTGGCGCTTGGTTTTAACCGTATTTATAAGTCGAGGGGCTTAACTAAGCGTCATTCGAGTCTGAGTCAATTTGGGCTGCCCGTTATGCTGGCATTGTTGATCAGCGGCTGTGGCAATGATTTATCGGATCTCAATGCGCTGCTGGAACAAAGTATTCATGAAAACGCCGTGACGATTGAAGTTCAAGCGCAATTGACCGCTGAACAGGTGGTGTCTTTAGCGCCGGTAACAACTGACAGTGAAGGCAGTGCGCAGTTTGTTATTAACCTGGAGTCCAATGCGATTACCGGGCAAGTAATAATTCAGCAGCAGCAGCAGAATTTACCGGTTCAACAAGTGCAAATTCGTCAGGGTTTTGGCGGGCGCAATGGCAATCCTGTTCTGGATCTGCAGCCTGATCCCTTTGATCCAAATATCTGGCAGGTGCCGGATAACCATTTGCTTGGCAACGCTGATGTGGAGCTGCTGTTGCGCGGCGGATTGCATATTTTAATAATAACGGACACGCATGCCAGCGGTGAACTGCGGGGACAATTGCTGTTGGGCGGTCAGGAACTGCTGATCAATCCCCTTGGCGCGGATCAGTTGCTTAATATTGGTAGTAATAGCGGCGCCGCATCCGCCATTAGTTACCTGTCGGTTGACTTTATCACCGGTGAGATCCAGGGATGCGTACGGCGGCTTGGCGATACATTGCCCGACGAGGTTGCGTTGCATGCCGGACTCGCAGGGCTGGACGGTGCAGAAATATTGCGGTACCAGGAAGATGCCGCAGAAGCAGGGGTTTGGCACAGCCCGGAAAATACGGTGTTGCCAACTGAAACATTACAGCAGCTCGAGGCGGCGCAGCTTTATGTTCAGGCGGGAGGCGCCGGTTATCCGGATGGCGCAATACGGGGCCAGCTATACCTGCCGCATTACCTGTTAAAAGTGACCGGATTATCCGGCTTAAATCTCATCCCGCCAGTCAATTCCGCGGCAACCGGCAAGGCGTTTTTCACTGTTAACGCGTTCGATGGAACAGCGCAGGCTATTGTGCGGGTAACGGGCATGTCACCTACAGATGTTGCGTTATTCAGAGTGAACAATCCCAATAGCACAGAGAACGGCCACCTGTTGTTTACCCTGGAAGAACATGGAGATTATTGGCGGTTACCGTCAGGAGCAGTCTTTGGCAATAATGATTTTAATGATATTGGTAAAGACCGGCTCATCTTTATCGCAACCACGGCCGGTTTTCCTGCGGGTGAAATCGGAGGCAGGATATAAATAAATTGGTATTCATAACACTGCTTTAAACTGATGCGTTTTAATGTTCGCTTCGTGTCCAGAAATAGCGCGCCACGGAAAAATTATCATCCAACTCGTAAAAAACGAACGCAAACCAACAACCCGCTGTCGAAATTTACGGTTTATGATTTGACCGGTTTGCAATAAATGCCTGGAACATTTTTTGTATTCCCAGCCATGATGTTTCGCTTTATTATTGGCGGTTTTAAATTTTCCAGGAGCAGGAAGAATTGTTTTATTCAGTGAGAGGAGTAGTTGATGCGTAAGTGGCAGTGCCAGGTCTGTGGTTTTATTTACGATGAGTCGGAAGGTTATCCGGAAGACGGTATTGCACCCGGCACGCGCTGGGAAGATGTTCCGGATGACTGGGAGTGCCCTGATTGCGGGGTCAGTAAATCGGATTTTGAAATGCTCCCAATGGATTATTAAGAAACCTATTCCCAGCGGAACGTATAGGCGCCGATCGCCAGCAGCAACACACTCATGATAGTCAGCGTGACAAGATAGGGAAGTATGTCCACAAAACCGGCGCCGTCCAGCATGATGGCGCGCGCGCCGTTAATCAAATGGGTCAGCGGAAATACCAGCGCCATTTTTTGCAACCAGGGATGTATTCCTTCCAGCGAAAACCAGACCCCGGACAGAAACATCATCGGCCAGCTGATTAAATTCAAAACGCCGCCGGCGAATTCTTCGCTCGCCGTGCGCGCGGCGATCAACAGGCCAATGCTGATCATGCTGATCGATCCCAGAATAAAAATCAAAAACAGGTTCAGGTAAGAACCGTACATGGGAATATCCAGCAACAGCGATGTGCCGATAAACACGATGACCGTGATTGTCATAACCAGGCCGAGCCGGGAAATCACCTGCGCGCAAAGAAACTCCCCGGCGCTGAGGGGGGTTGCTTTCAGGCGTTTGAGCACGCCATTCTTGCGGTAGCGCACGATGACATAACCCACGCCAAACAGCGCGCTAAACATGATGTTCATGGCCAGTACACCCGGCAACAACCAGTCGACGTAGCGGATTTCCTCGCCGGTTACCTGTGTTTTTTGAAATTGCATGGCGGCCGGAGCGCTGGCCTGTGTTGCGCCGCGCATGTCTGGTTGTGATCCGGAAAACACCCGTTCCAGAATATAGCCGCTGGGCGACTGGCTGTTAATCCAGTAGCGCCGCTGGCCGAGATCAAACAGCATGTCCAGTTGATGCCGTTCGACTTTCACGATGGATTTTTCCAGATTATCGACAGTGACAAAATGGATGTGCCGGGTATCGAAAAACGGATGTTGCGTGTCTGTGTTTTTGTTCAGTTCTCCATAAACCCCGACTTTATAGAGATCAATATTGTCATCAGAAAAGGCGAAGGCGAAGCCCGCGACGATCAATATGGGGAACAGAAAATTCCAGCCAAGGGCGGATTTGTCCCGGATGAACTCGTAATTCCTGGCCTTTAATACCGCGTAAAAACGCCTGATGTTCATGCGCGAAGCTCATGCCCGGTCAGTTTGAGAAACAGGTCGTCCAGCGTGTGATTGCGGATTTTAAGGTTTTCCAGGTTTACATTGTG